>NZ_JAXHDD010000009.1:0-109867 GCF_037072025.1 Pseudogracilibacillus sp. SO30301A
ACGGGATTCAGTGATTACAATCATCAGATAACCGCTAAAAAAAAGTGCATTTTTTGTGGCTTATTTGGTGTGCCCTTAGAAATATTTTACATAGAAGTGTCTCACTGATTTTGTTTTCACACTAAGTCCTCATTTCATTTTGAATGAATGTTGCGCATCTCTATTTATTTAAAAGGAATCGTATAAAAAAAGCAATTATTCAGTTTTGAAATAAGGTAAATTCGCTCAAACTTCCAGCTGTCCTTTCATGCTGTAGCTGAAAAGATTATAATGGTATACAATAGGTTAAGATGCTTTATCAATTAAAAAAACTTGAGGGGGATAAACATGTCGAAGAAAAGATTTGAGACGGCTGTTGTCCATGAAGGATATGATGCAAAGGAGATGTTAGGAAGTTTATCAACTCCATTGTTTCAGACTTCTACATACGAATTTCAGTCTGCCGAACATGGGGAACGAAGTTTTTTAGGTGAAGAAGATGGATATATCTATACAAGGCTTGGAAATCCAACTGTTCAAGTTTTAGAAAAAAGAATTGCTGAACTTGAAGGAGCGGAAACTGGGCTTGCCTTTAGTTCTGGTATGGGAGCGATTTCTGCAGTTCTTATTGCATTAACAAAAGCAAATGATCATGTATTATGTTCATCAGGCTTGTATGGATGTACGTTCGGTTTATTGATGATGATGAAAGAAAAATACAATATGACAGTTGATTTTTCGAACTTTACATCGAAAGAAGAGATTCGCAGTCAAATAAAGAAAGAAACTGCTTGTATTTATATTGAAACACCAATCAATCCAACGATGCAATTAGTTGATTTACAATTGGTTGCAGAGGTAGCTAAAGAATTTGATATTCCTGTTGTTGTTGATAATACATTTTCTTCACCATACATACAAAGGCCTATTGAACTTGGATGTGACGTTGTTGTCCATAGTGCAACTAAATATTTGAATGGTCATGGAGATGTTATCGCAGGGCTCGCAGTGGGTAAAAAAGAATTTCTTGATAAAGTTGCTGCAACCACGCAAAAAGACATTGGGGCAGTGTTGTCACCATTTGATGCGTGGCTTTTACTAAGAGGAATGAAAACATTACCTTTACGAATGGATCGCCACTCAGACAATGCCGAAAAAATTGTCGAAAGAATGTTAAAACACGACAAAATTTCTAATGTTTATTATCCTAAGAATGGTGATGGTGATATTTATAAAAAGCAGATGAAACGAGGCGGCGGAGTAATTTCCTTTGAATATAAAGGAGATAAAAAAGAATCGCAAGCACTGCTTGATCGGCTTTCGTTTGTAAAAGTGGCGGTGAGCTTAGGAGATCCCGAGACACTGATTGAACATCCAGCTACGATGACACACGCAGTAATACCTGAAGAGGAACGATTAAAAATGGGAATTACTGATAATTTAATTCGTTTATCTGTTGGGTTGGAAGCATGGGAAGATATTTGGGAGGATTTAGAGCAAGCGTTAAATAACTAACTGTTTTGATGGATGCCTTTACTTGCAGATAAGAAACCAGTATGGTCCCGCATTCGCAGAAACCACCATCTGTCATGAAAATAGATTGGTTTCATACAAAGTAAAACTTTTTTGACTCGCATAAGTGCATCTATAAAGGCTTGGTGATAAGCCAAGTTTTCTATTATTGTCGTATTGGTTAGGGAAAAGGGGTGAATACCTATGCAATTAATGTCTTTGTTATTAGGTTCTATTATGGTGGTAAACATCGTATTAGCATTTACAGTAATTTTTTTAGAACGAAAAAATGCTACTTCAACTTGGGCATGGTTGATGGTATTATTTTTCATCCCGGTAGTCGGTTTCGTTCTTTACTTGGTTTTTGGTAGAACTTTAACTAAGCAGCGTATATTTACATGGGATACAAAAAGTAGACTCGGGGTAGAGAAGGCCGTTAAATCTCAGCTTGAAATACTAGAAGCAGATCGAATACCTTATAAAGAGGATGTATTGAGGCAATATAAGGAATTATATTATATGCATTTAAAAAATAGTGACGCCATTTATTCACAAAACAATAAAGTTGACCTATTTATTGATGGAAAACAGAAATTCACTCAATTGATAAAGGATCTTGAGGAAGCGAAAGACCATATTCACTTGCTCTATTATATTATTCGTCACGATCAGCTTGGGACAAAAATTGCGAATGTCTTAATCAAAAAAGCAAAAGAAGGGATTGATGTTAGACTACTTTACGATGATATGGGATCTCGTTCGTTAAGTCGTAGTTATATTAGACGCTTGGAAAGAGCCAATATAAAGGTAGGGGCTTTCTTTCCACCAAAAATCCCAAAAATAAATTTTAAGATAAATTTTAGAAATCACCGAAAATTAGCAATAATCGATGGAGAAATTGGCTACATAGGTGGCTTTAATATAGGTGATGAGTATTTAGGACGGTCTGAAAAATTTGGCTATTGGCGTGATACACATTTAAGAATATGCGGTGATGCGGTTAAAACAATGCAAACGAGATTTATATTGGATTGGAACCAAGCGTCTAGAGATCATATACCGTATGAAGAGCGTTATTTTATTGGTGGAGAAGAAGGAGATGTAGGCATACAAATTGTCTCTAGTGGGCCTGATCATGATTGGGAACAAATAAAGTATGGATACATAAAAATGATTATGTCTGCGAAAGAATATGTATATATTCAAACGCCTTATTTTATTCCTGATGAAAGTTTAATGGATGCCCTACGGATAGCCGCCCTTTCCGGAATAAAAATTAAAATTATGATACCGAACAAACCGGATCATATGTTTGTTTACTGGGCAACCTTATCGAATATCGGTGAATTACTAAATGAGGGTGCAGAGGTGTATTTATATCAAAATGGTTTTTTACATGCGAAAACAATTGTAGTAGATGGAAAATTGTCTTCGGTTGGGACTGCCAATATTGATGTGAGAAGTTTTCGGTTAAATTTTGAAGTGAACGCTTTTATGTATGATGCAGATATTGCAGAGAAGTTAGTCGATGTATTTGAAAAAGATATATTAGTTTCAACTCAAATGACAAAGAGTCTTTATGAACAGAGATCCATCGGAATTAAATTTAAAGAATCGATATCGCGCTTATTATCCCCTATTCTATAAGTATGCATTATAATGGATACACGCACGATAAGGAGATGTTTTTATGGAAAAGAAACCTTGTTCAAATTCAAGAACGGTTAAAACTGCACAAATTCTTCCGCCAGATGCAAATGCTTATGGAACCTTGTTTGGTGGAAAATTAATGGCACATATTGATGACGTTGCTGCAATATCAGCAGTTAGACATGCAAGGAAATCTGTCGTTACAGCCTCAACAGACTCTGTAGATTTTTTACATCCTGTAAAGGTTGGAGATTCAATTTGTGTCGAAGGATTTGTTACATCTGTACATAATACCTCGATGGAAGTGTTTGTTAAAGTAGTAAAAGAGGGCTTACTTACAGCAGAAAAAACTGTTTGTGCAACGGCTTTTTTAACATTCGTTGCACTTGGTGAAAATGGCAAACCGGATGTAGTTCCACGAATTTATCCAGAAACTGAAATGGAGAAAATGTTGTACGAAGGTGCGGAACTAAGAAGAGAACGTCGAAATGAAAGAAAGAAAGAATCGCAACGGATGGCAAAATTATTTAGCGCAGAATTTTAATAGGAGGTGCTTTGAAATGGTAGAGCGTATAATTCAAGAAAAATATGCAGATATAACGTTGCAAAAAGGAATAAACTTACAAAAGAATCAGACTTTATTTGTTACAGCCCCTGTAGAAGGGGCTGAATTTGCAAGAATTCTTGCTGAAAAAGCATATGGCTTAGGAGCTAAAAATGTGCATATTAATTGGGAAGACGATACAATCACGAAGTTGAAGTATACAAATGCTGCAGAGGAAGTAATGGAAACCTTCCCTGAATGGCGTAAAGAAATGCAGGAATCTTTTGCAGAAGAAGGAGCTGCTTTTGTTTCGATTCATGCTACAGATCCTGATTTGTTGAATGAAGTTGACCCAAATCGTATTGCAAAAGCGAGTAAAGCTGCAGGCATAGCTTTAAAAAATTTTAGAGAATATATGATGAACGATCGAGTGACATGGACGGTTATCTCAATACCGACGAAAGCATGGGCTAAGAAAATATTCCCTAATCAAATGGATGAAGAGGCTGTTGCGTCACTTTGGAATGAAATTATTAAAATGGTACGTGTCGATCAAGATGACCCGGTTACCGCTTGGGACGAACATAATAATAATTTACAAAAAGCACATGAATATTTAAATGAAAAGCAATATGAGAAGTTAATTTTAAAAGCACCGGGGACAAATTTAGAAGTTGGTTTACCAAAAGGTCATATTTGGCAAGGTGGGGCTGCAGTATCTGAAAAGGGAATTGTTTTTAACCCTAATTTACCAACGGAAGAAGTATTCACTGCTCCTCATAAATATAATGTGAATGGTACTGTTTCAAGTACGAAACCTTTAAATTACGGTGGAACGTTAATTGATAACTTTCAACTAACGTTTAAAGACGGAGAAGTTGTTGATTATAAGGCAGAACAAGGGCAAGATGTAATAAAGCATTTACTTGAAAATGATGAAGGCTCAAGAAGGCTAGGGGAGATTGCGCTCGTCCCGGACGAGTCCCCTATATCTCAATCTGGCCTGATTTTTTATAATACATTATTTGATGAAAATGCCTCTTGTCATATCGCGTTAGGAAAAGCTTATCCGACTAATGTAGAAGGTGGAGCCGATATGAACGAAGCAGAGTTAGACCAAAATGGAATCAATGACAGTATGGTTCATGTTGATTTTATGATTGGTTCTAACGAAATGGACATTGATGGTGTAAAGGAAGACGGAACTCATGAAGCTGTATTTCGTAACGGAACTTGGGCATTTAGTTTATAATAGAAGGAAAATTTCTTAACATATGTAAACGAAAAGAATCCATGACTGTGGATTCTTTTTTTACAAGATAAGAAAGTATATAATTTTACCCTTACCAAGGTGTCGTACACTGTTGTATATTTAATATATGGAGTAAAATATTTTAAAACGAATTTTCTTTGATGAAAATCAGCATTGGGAGTCATTTAAAAAGAAATATGGAGCTAGAATCCGTCCGGTAGTTATCAAGGAGGTAGAGAGGTTTCGTGAATGCTGGAATCCAAAAAAATGGATTTAAGCTCTTTGTTTGCGAAGGCTGCCATGATATTCGAAAAGTACCTTATCAATGTAAAGGGCGTTTTTGCACCACTTGTTCTCTTGGAGAGAGTGAAGAATGGAGTCGTTTACTAACAGAAGATGTACTACAAGTAAATCATCGACATGTTATATTTACGATTGATGAAGGGTTTTACGTGAAATATTTTTGTTGCATCGTCATCTCTTAAAACCTTTAATGGACGAGGCAGCCAAACTTATTTTAAATTACTTTGGGAAAGAAGGCAAAGGTGAAACCGGGTATCATAGTTGGTTTACATACATTTGGTTCAAGAGTGAACTTTAATCCGCATGTACATATGTTGGTCACTATGGGGGGAATAATAAAAAAGGGAGAATGGAAAGGATATGATTTTATCCCTTTTCAAATGCTCAGGAAGCAGTGGCAGACCGTTGTATTAAAGTTAATCAGAAAGAACCTGACAGAGAAAGAAAAGAAACAGGTTCAGCCTCGCTTACAAAAGGCTTTTTCCGAAAATGGGGAAGGCTTCTACGTGTATGCCCCAAAACAAAGAGGAAAAATAAAGGAGCAATTTTGCTACATTGGCCGTTATATGCATCGACCAGCGATTGGAATTAATCGGATTGAGGCATATGATGGACAATATGTTGCATACAAGTATATTAATAAAAAAGATAAGCAAGTGAAGCGTGAAACGCTGACGGTAGAAGAGTTTATCATCCGTTTAATCCGTCTTATTCCGGATGAGCAATTCACTACGATTTGTTATTATGGCATGTATTCGAGAAGAAGTAAAAGCTTAAGCAAAAAAATTCTTGCTACATAGGCAGCAAGGAAGGAAACGATGGATACTGAAAGTAAAGAAAACATTACGCCGCCAAACCTGGAGAGAGCGTGTTATTTCCAGTGACCATAAAGACCCGATGATATGCCCATACTGCGACAATTATTATGATTACATGGGAGAAGTATGTCCTTTAGGATGGCAGACTGGAAATAAAAGCGGCATTAACCGCAGAAGCAAGAAACTATTTGGAAAGGGTGATCAGCCATCTCGAAGGTATCAGGCAAGAGCGGCAAAAAAGGGAAGAGAAAAAGTAGAAAGGAACCGACCACCTACGTTCGAAGAAGACATGTGTCATGAGGAAGAAGAGATTCCGTATGACGTAGTCAGAGAATTTGATTTGATGGATGGAGGAGATCCAAGTACTCCACCCAGATTTAGTTGTGAAAATTGTGGGGGGAGAGATGTATCCAGAGTATTACAAAGGAATACATGGACAGGAATATAAATTATCGGACTTCCGCTAATTATGGTGGATAGAAAAGAACCGGGCGGGGTTTGCCCGGTTTTTCTTATCCCCTCTTAGAATTATATTGATGAATAAATAATCATATATGCGGTAAATTAATTAAAGAAGCCTACGGGAGGTTATTTATATAGCTAATACATTCAAGATGTTAATAATAGTTAACGTGATATGTATAATTTTAACCGGATGTAAACAGATTTATGAAAACTTTGATAATGGTTTTAACGAGGTGGAGAATCTTATTGAGGAGTCAAAGTGGGACGAAGCATTAATAAAGTTAGACAAAATGCAAAAGCAGTATGAGAAATCTCATCAATGGCGAGATTTTTACATAGAACCGGATGATTTAACGACATTGGCTGAACTATTAGGTACATTGAAGGGGTCTATAAAGCAAGAAGAAAGCAAGGAAGCATTGATTCAAATTGAAACAATAAGAGCGTTTATAAAAGAAATTTATTATCAGTAATTTCTCAAAGGAGCTATTACATGCAATTTCTAATTGATTATATAGGCACTCCTATATTTGTATTTTTAATCGGGTATTTACTAGTTAGATTTGCAGGTCAGAAGTCTGTTTCTCAAATGAATAGCTTTGATATCATGATTATATTAATTGTTGGAACATCTATTTCAGAGCCTATTGTATCAAAAAACAACTGGATTTCAGCATGGTATTCGTTTTTAGTTATTTTGACATATGTAGGTTTATCCCGTCTTGTCCTGAATAATAAATTTAAAACGGTTTTAACATATAGTCCCATAGTTTTAATACAAGATGGAAAGATAAAAGAAAAGGGATTAAAAAAGGCAAGAATGAATGTGGAACTTCTTCTCGGTACGCTACGGGTAGAAGGATATTCGAACGTTGCGGATATTAAATTGGCGATGATGGAAGAATCAGGAGATATAAGTGTTATACCAAAATCGGATAAACGTCCACTACAGCCCAGTGATATTCAATTATCTCCGAGTCCTGCATTTGTTTCCATACCCTTAATTATTGACGGGGAAGTTATTAATCACAATTTAAAATTTCTTAATAAAAGTCTCGACTGGTTGTATCAAAAAATGCAAACAAACAATATGGGCAAGGACGATCTCGATAAAATAGCATTAGCTACCTATAATCAACAAGGCATAGTCGATTTTCATACTACTATTCAAAACATTAAGGAAAATAATAATCCATATCAATATAGACCAGGTAATGAGAGTTAACATGACCGCGAAAAAATAGATGCTAGGAAAGAAAACCTAGCATCTACTTTAACTTCCAACTAACTCTTTCTTTTCTTCACTTTGCTGTTGTTTACTTATGTCTTTAATTTGTGCAATGTAAACTGATGGATCTGGACTAATGAATTCCTCTATTTTATTGACTTTATTATTAGATTCTCTCAGTGCAATATGGCGTTTACTAAATTTTGATGGGGAGTCAATCCCACATGAAGCACCAAGCATGAATAACCCTTCACGTCGCATTGTTCGCAAATAGTTAGCTGTTCGGAAACGTTTCTCTTGTACGACAACCCCTGCTTCTAAATGTGGCAGATGTGATGTTATTCCTACCGGACACAGGTTTGTGTGACATTTACCTGCATTAATACAGCCAACTGTATTCATTGCCGCTCTAGCAATATAAATGGATCTGCACCTAGAGAAAGAGCGATAGCCATTTTATCAGCGGTTGCTAGCATGCCTGATGCAAAGATTTTCACCTGATCTCGAACGCCATACTTCTTTAGAGTTTGATCTAAAATATGGATTCCTGAATAAATTGGAACGCCCAAACTGTCAGCCATTTCCTGATACGTTGCACCAGTCCTACCTTCTGCTCCGTCAATGGCAATAAAATCAGGGTGTTGTCCTGTTTCTTGCATAAATTGTGCTAAATCTTCAAAGGAATAATTATCGCCGGCAACTACTTTAATTCCTACTGGTTTTCCTGTAATCTCTTGCCAATGAGTAATCCACTTAAATAACCCTTCCATATCGAAGAATAATGGGAAACGGTTGGGACTTTCGACATCTTTGCCCATCTCTATGCCTCTGATTTTGGCGATTTCTGGGGTAATTTTTTCTTTTGGCAGTTTACCACCACGAACTTTAGCACCTTGTGCCAGTTTTATTTCAATTGCTTTTACTTCAGGCCGTAAAGCACTGTTTAAAAATGTTTCTTCATCGTAAACGCCGTCTTTTCTCGCTCCAAATAGTCCAGAGCCAATTTGGAAAATTAAATTAGCTGTCTTTTGCTCCAAAACACCTTGTTCAACAAGTTGATCCATATGGAACATGACACCTTTTCCGAAACGTTCTTCTAGATCGAAGTTTGAACTGTTCGGATGTTCTTCAAGAAATTCGACGATTTTTTCACTCAATCGATCTCTTAAGTGTTGTTTTCGGTCAATTACTTCATATATGCGTGAAAGATGATACGGAGATATCCCGCCTTCACCTGTATTCATATAACTGCCGCCACTTATGGCGACTCCTTGTGCTAATGCCTTTACTGCACTTTTTGATAAAGCACCATAGCTCATTGCTGAGACCCCCGATCAAATCTTTAACATGAAAAGGATATTTTCTATCTTTTCCTATAATGATTTGATTCTCATCTGATAAATGCCATGGATGTAATTGTACTTGATTACGCTTTTCTTTTATGCTAGCAACTGACTCATTCAGTATTTGGTAAGTGTACGATTGATAAGGTCTTTTATTATCAACACTTAGCTCATTTACGTTTAAGGGAAACATCGAATTTGTTAAGTAGAAACTCGTTAAGGAAAAATCTTTCTTAGAACCAAAACCAATAACCGTATTTGCATATTTTCCTGCTTTTGCAATTGCTTCCTGTGTGTCGCGGTCAATCGGTCTTCCTTCTTTATCGTTTAAGAACCAATATTGTCTGAATTCCGGTCCAATCATTTCAAAAATGTACCGAAGCCTTCCTAAAACAGGATGTGCTTTCAATATTGAATGTTGGTTTTGATACTTATCTTTAATAAATAAATGATAAGAATGATTAGTCCATAGAAAAGAATTAAGGGTAATAGTTTAAATATTGACATCAATATTGACAGTTTAATCACCTCATCTCCATCATATCGCCATTTTATTAATCTTAAAGTCTCTTCATGTAGTTATTCGCTCTTTATCTAAAAAAAGTATAAGACCAATGCCTTTTTGGCATTGATTAGATTGATAAAAAATGATGAGGTATTCGGAAAATAGTGTGGAATTGTCTAGAACTTAATTTCACAAACTACCACATGTTTTAATGTTTATATCACTTTTAAAGTTGCTCTCGGAAATCTTCATTTCACTATTAGAAACTTGCACTTATGTAGTAAGAAAGGTTTATACACAAAAAATAAGAACATCCTTATTAGATGTTCTCAATGAAGTCTTCTTCTTTGTTGGCTTGTTTTATCAATAATTGCTTGGCCATTATCGATTAATCCACTTTGATATTTTTGGAAAGTTACTTGAAAATAACTGCATAAATATTGCATGCTTTCACGTTAATCATAATACAGATTCAAGCATTGTTCATCTTCGTTTCTGAAAAGATAAAATCCATACTTTATATAGGTTTACTGTCTATATCCGGCTAAAAGAATTTCCAGCGTTTTCATGACCTTATTAATTGATTGTTGACGATTTGAATTTTCGGCAATCCATAGAGCAGCTTCATTCATGGCACCAGATAAACAATGGGTCAATACATCAATGGTATCGTTATTATAAATTTCTCCATGTTCTTTCATAAGTTGTAATTGTTCTTTCAAGGAATTCATAGAGTATTTCTGATCCATCTTTCGAAAAGTTCCCATCCTAACACTGCTGGGCCATCAATTAATAAAATTATTTGATTTCGATCCTCAGATGCAGAACTGATAAATGCACGGTAGCCGAAAAGAAGTTGTTCCCAGAGATCTTTTATTGTTTTTTTTCTACATGATGACCTATATCTTTTTGAACCTCTTCAAATACAGCTAAGAAAAGCCCTTTTTTATTTTGAAAATGATGGTAATTGGCACCTCTTGTTAATTCTGCTTCCTTGACAATTTCCTCTAAAGCAACATTGGCATACCCTTTTTCAGTGAAATGATGTCGAACTATTTCTAGTAGTCGTTTAATCGTTAAGTTTGTTTCCTTTTTTGTTTTCCTCATACGTTTTTCACACCTTTACGTCACCGTTTTTCTATTTCATTTATTAAATCTAACGCTTCCTGCTCTTTTTGTTTAATTAATGTTCTTAAACCATGCTTAATGATCCGGGCATTCACATTTTCATGATGAAATTTATATGTTTTTATCCATGATAACACAACTTCAGGAGCGTCTTTTGACAAGTCATTTATGTGATTAGCAACAGACTTCTGAACATATGGTGAAGGGTCTTTCATCAGATTTTCTAATAAACGTAAATTATTTATTGGATCATTTTTCATCGGGTTCATTTTTTTTGCCCATGGAAGCCTTGGGCGTGTACTTTCACTAACAAGTCGTCTTACATGTGAATTTGTATTTATGATCCAATCATGCAGATATGCGAGACATCGATCAATGTCCATGGATAAATATGGACGTATTGCATATTCGGATGTATGTCGCTTTGTTATTTCAACGATAGCAAGCATGGATACATCAAAATGATGTAAACCATATTTCTCCACAAAATAAGCAACTGGCATGAGGAAATAACCTTTTGTAAACATTCCTTCTTCAAATTCGTTTTCTGGGCCAAGAATTTGTAACAAGATTGCTAATGCATCTTCATAATTCTCAGGAAGATGATTTTTTAGTTCATCTCCGATTACCGCAACTCGAGCCTTTAATTCTTTATCCTCCACTTTATTTTGAATATTCTCAATAAATGAAATAGTATTAAAATATGGATAATGTGGTTCTATTAAACGAGATAAATAAACAGCTAATTCCTCATTAAAGTAATATTTTAAAGGGGTATATTCTCCCATAATTATTCATCCTCCCATACTTTTTCTTTATACTGTTCAATATATGATTGATTGGATGGAGTAATTGTAATCACATCAATGAGCACACCATTGGGGTCACTAGTAATAAAATGTCTTTATCCAAATTCCTCATCACGAATATCAAGGTGTATAAGCAGCTGAGCTTCCTTTATAAATTGCTGGTAAATATGATCTGCGTTTTCTACCTCAAAGTTAAGAATAAGTCCTTGAGCAGCTTTTCTATAAGACGACGGAATTGTTTCATGTGTTGCATCGATAATTGCTAACTCATGTCCGGTTTCCTCTTTTTTCAAACTAATGTACCAGTTTGCTTCAAATAGAACTAAAAATCCAAAATGTTTTTTATAAAACTTACTCGTTTTCTTTACGTCGTTTGACATAATCACAGGATAAAAGCTGTTTACTTTCATTTAGTTCACTTCCCTATATGTAATTACTTCGGTATCTCTAAATTACCCCATGTTTAAAAGGATTCACCACTTTTTTAACTACCAAAAAAGCGATCATCTTACAAAGATAATCACATTTTAAAATCTTATTCTACTTTCACTTCATATTCCGCATGTTCATGTAGATCTTCGTTGTCTTGTACATGGATTTGAATATGATATTTCCAGCCTCTTCAAAAGAATGCTGAGCAATATATTCTCCTGTATTGATTTCTTCTGCATCTACCCATTCAGTGCTATCTTCAACGTCATCTTGCCAAATTTCATAACGGACTTCTGCCTCTTCTAGTGCATCTTCATGCATCATTAAATGGACCATTAATTCTGTGTCTTCTCCAGTGGTTACATTTTCAGGTTCCATAAAGTGCATATCAAACCCTTCTGTATGAAAACCATGATCACCATGTTCGTCTTCTCCATGTTCTTCGTGATCATAATCGCCACCTTCCCCTACTGTTATTTCTTTTTTAGTCATTGTGTGCAAGTTTTGTCCGGTGGATTCTTTTTTAAAACGGATAATTAAGGAAGCTATTTTTTATAAATTTTCTGAATAAATTTAATGCTTGTTTGACACTTTACATTCCAATTGTTCCTGTTACAATATTCCCTATATCTATTTTTTGAATAAAAAAATGCCAAATGTAAGGAGCATATCAAATGGAATTATCCCTTTTATTTGTCATAATGTTAATTGGATTTTTAGGGATTTTATCACAATGGTTAGCATGGAAATACAGCTTACCAGCAATTGTCATTATGTCTATTTCAGGGTTATTGATTGGACCGGTGTTCGGCATTATGAATCCAGAGGAAAGTTTTGGAGCATTATATGATCCTATTATTTCCATTGCGGTGGCAATCATTTTATTTGAAGGAAGTCTGAATTTAAACGTTAAAGAACTAAGAGGGTTAGGAAAACCAATATTTCGTATCGCAACAGTTGGTGCATGTATTGCGTGGATATTAGGTTCCTTAACAGCTCATTATATGGCTGGGCTCTCCTGGGAGGTTGCTTTTGTTATAGGTGGGCTGTTCATTGTGACAGGTCCAACAGTTATTATGCCACTTTTGCGACAATCTAAATTAAAACCACGTCCGGCAAAAATTTTAAAGTGGGAAGGAATTATTGTCGACCCAATAGGAGTATTACTTGCAGTTTTTGCTTTTGAAATTATTACGTATTTTACGATAAGTGATAAAAATGGTTCGACCTTATTATTATTCTTTTTAGCTTCGGCTTTTGCTGCATTTTTCGGATGGTTTTGTGGTCGAGTAATTGGCTGGATGTTTGAAATTGGTTATATTCCTGAATTCTTAAAATCTCCTGCTGTCTTCGCAGTCGTTATCTTTTGCTTCACGTTACCGGATGAAATGGTGCATGGTACAGGGCTGTTATCTGTTACAGCGATGGGGATGACGTTAGCAAATATAGGAATCAGTTCATTGAATGATTTTAGACATTTTAAAGAAAATGTTTCGATCCTGCTTATTTCCGCAATATTTATCATGCTTGCAGCTTCATTAAAGATGGAAATAATCATGCAAATATTTAGTCTCAACATTTTGAGCTACGTATTATTTATGATGTTTCTTGTACGGCCACTGTCGATTTTTTTATCAACGATAGGTACAGGACTTTCTTTGCAGGAAAAAACGCTCGTTGGTTGGATTGCACCTAGAGGAATTGTTGCACTAACGGTATCAAGTTACTTTGCAACAATTTTAGAAGAGGCAGGATTTAAGGACGCTGCAATACTGACGACACTTACATTTGGTTTAGTATTTTTCACGGTAGTAGCTCACGGATTCTCATTAGGACCTTTGGCAAAAAAACTCAACTTATCGCTTGAGGGTAGACCGGGAATATTAATCGTTGGAAGTAATCCATTTACTGTTGAACTTGCTAAATCATTTATAAAAAGTGGTTCCCCTGTACTTATTGTTGATTCATCTTGGGAAAATTTACGATATGCAAGAACAGGAGGAGTTCCTTTTTATCATGGCGAGATTTTATCGGAACAGACAGAATATAATTTAGATACAATACCATATGATTTTATAATTGCCGCGACTAATTATCACTCCTATAATTCATTAGTATGTACAACATTCATGCCAGAATATGGTCGTACTAATGTATTTAAAGTTGACCCAGGTGAGGATGAGAATAAGAATAATAAAGATATTGTCGATCGTGTAGGTGGAAGATCTTTATGTAAAGAAGATGTTTCCTTAGATAAATTAAATGAGAGAATAGCTAATGGGTATGTTTTTAGACAAACGACGCTAAGTGATCGGTTCACATATGAAGATTATAAAGAAGAAAAAGATGCAGAGTCGGTGTTTCTATATTTTATAAAGCCAACCGGACAAATGTACTTTTATGCAGAAGATATGCGAGTCCGTCCAAATAAAGGGGACATTATTATTAGCTTGACTCCTCCAAGTAAAGAAATAAAAAAGATTCAAAAGAAATTGGAACAAAAGCTTGGCTGAAAAATAACGTTATTATTAAAAGAATTTATGTTTAATGTATAATCATAAACTGCGACATAAGAGTCTACATGTTATCTATGTATCAACCATGTCTGGGGCAACTCATATATTGGGAATCGACTCAACGTCTTGGAAAATGACTCGACATGTTTGGAAACGACTCGACGTCTTGGAAAATGACTCGACATGTTTGGAATCGACTCGACGTCTTGGAAAATGACTCAACATGTTCGGAATCGACTCGACGTTTTGGAAAATAACTCGACATGTTCGGAATCGACTCGACATCTTGGAAAACGACTCGACATGTTCGAAATCGACTCTACGTCTTGGAAAATGACTCGACATGTTTGGAATCGACTCGACGTCTTGGAAAATGACTCGACATGTTTGAAATCGACTCGACATCTTGGAGATCGAATCATTCTTTTCTAGTGGTGATTAAATAGTTATGTCATTGTTTACTTCACAACTATAAGATAAGAGGATGTTCAAAAAGTCCGGTAAAAATGACACTATGAATTTCTTCATGGCTTGCTTTTCCGCTCCTTGAAAAAGGAAAGCACTTTTTCTGCGTGCTAGATCTTTGCTCATGTATCTAAATGCAGACATTCCGCTACTCGAAACTGCGCCGCCTCGAACTTCTTGGTCCTTTTTATCCTCCGTTTTGAACACGGACTATAAGGAAGTAAAGCAACAATGTTTGAGGTTAGAATCAAAATAAAAGAAGCGAAAAGTTGTTAATCTCAGATTGCAACTTTTCGCTTTATTTTTATTGGTTAATTTCTAACTTTTCAATTTCTTTATTCACTTCTGCAATCTCTTTTTCTAATCGAATGAGCTGCTCTTCTGCGGAGGATACACGTCCGCCAACGAATTCTAATTTGTCCATATCACCTTGAATGCGGATATAGTCTGACTTTAATTCTAATAATTTTGCTTCTAGCTCTTTTTTGTTCATTTATTCACACTCCCTATTTTTAGTTTAGTTGATAATATCTCATAATTACAAGTGTTATAACTTTAGTAGGTTAGAAAAATTTAGTAGAACAAATACAAATTTTGTGATAATATTTGAACATATCACCTTCTTGGGAGGTAAAGTAGTGGGAAAGTGGGAAAGTGTATTCCAAAGCTGGGTTGAATCTGAAGAATTAGAACCAACAGCGAGGAAACAATTGCAGGATTTGAAAAATAATCCAGAAGAAATGAAAGATTCATTTTATCAACATATCACATTAGAAAATGGAAAAATGCAAGGAGTTTTAGGACCTGGCATAAATCGTATGAATATTTACACGGTTAGGAGAGCGATCCAAGGTTTAGCGTACTATTTAAAAGAAAATCTTGTGAATTATAAAGACCGAGGTATCGTAATTGCTTTTGACTCCAGCCATATGTCGAAGGAATTTGCTTTAGAATCAGCAAAAGTGCTAGGGGTACACGGAATAAGAACGTACATATTTGAATCATTGCGTCCAACTCCATTACTCTCATTTGCAGTTCGCTATTTACGAACTGCTGCAGGAATTATGTTCACAGCTAGTCACCATCAGCCTGAATATAATGGGTTTAAAATATATAATGAAGAAGGCAGTCAAATCACATTTGAAGAAACCAGCCATCTAACGAACTATCTTCAACAAGTAAAAGATGAGTTACAGATAGATGTACTACCTGAAGAAGAATTAATAAAACAAAACCTCTTGCATTGGGTGAAAGACGAAGTAGACAATGCTTATGTAAAACAGTTAATTACAATTACAAAAATGGATGAGAAAACAATTAAAGAGAAAAAAGATCTTAAGATTGTTTTTACACCATTGTATGGTACAGCACAGTCTTTAGTCGAAGCAGGATTAAAGCAATTAAATTTTGCCAATATTCACGTTGTTAAAGAGCAAGCTGTAGCTAATTTTGATTTTTCAACTGTAAAATCGCCAAACCTGGAAGAAAGACAAACTTTTGAAAAAGCAATAAAATTGGGCGAAGAGGTCGATGCAGATATTTTATTAGCGACAGACCTAAATGCTGAGCGACTTGGAGTAGCAGTAAAAAATAAACAAAATGAATATACAATACTAACTGGAAACCAGCTTGGTTGCTTATTATTGGATTATATCTTAAAACATGCCAATGAACGTGTATTAAATAATGCCCGTTTGCTTAAGACTATTGTTACAACAGAACTTAGTCGTGCAATTGCAACATCTTATCATGTAAAAACTATCGATACATTATCTGGATTTCAAAATATAAGTGAGAAGATTAATGAATTTGATGCAACCGGTGAAACGTTTATCTTTGGCTTTGAAGAAAACTGTAGTTATTTGATTAATTCATTTTCCAGAGATAAGGATGCTGTTCAAGCAGCAGTCATGACTAGTGAGATGGCATCATTTTGGAAAGCAAAAGGGAAAACGTTATTAGAGGTATTAGATCGTTTATATAAAAAATTCGGATACTATAAAGAAGGATTCGATGAAATTACTTTAGATGGTGTGTCTGGTCAAGAGAAAATGTCTTCAATAGTAAACATATTTAAAAGTGAAGTAGAAGGTCAAATTGATAACCTCCAGATAGAATATATAGAGGATTATTTGACGAAAAAACGGAGATACTGTAATAATAAAGTTGAATTACTCGATTTCCCACACGAAAATGTAGTAAAATATATGTTAGAAGGAAATCGTTGGGTTTGTTTGCATCTTTCTGAAACAACTTCGAAAATTAAATGGTATTATGCTGCTTATGGCAAAACAGCGCAGGAAGCGGATGGGAAATTTAATATGATAAAAAAGTCGTTAAAAGAAACAATTTTACAACCTTTAGAACTTGTGAAATAATATAAAATGTTTAAAAGAAGTAATAAAGGTTATTTAAAATTAAAAAGGGGAGTAGCTGTACAGTTAATGTCGTCATTACGAGGGAATTCCTCCGGCTTAACTGGCAACCGTTGTTGTTAGCAAGACCTTTACTATTTTTTGTTTGGACAAGGAGTGATATTCATTCCATGTTTAAACATAATAAGGTAAAGGTCTTTTTGATTGCATAATTTTAGAATATTAAAGGAGAGAAAAGCCGGTGGATGTTAATTTAATATTGGAATATTTATGGATTTTAATTGTTTTAATTGGCCTGGAAGGATTACTAGCAGCGGATAATGCACTTGTCCTAGCAATAATGGTAAAACATTTACCGGAAAAAAAGAGAAAAAGAGCGTTATTTTATGGTCTTGCAGGAGCGTTTGTTCTTCGTTTTGGTTCTTTGTTCATCATTTCATTTCTTGTCGATGTTTGGCAGGTACAAGCAATTGGGGCAGCGTACCTATTATTTATTTCGATTAAACATTTATTCGATAAAGCAATGAATAGAGATAATACTAAAATACCTAAGCAAAAGGCCGGGAGCGGCTTTTGGATGACTGTTTTAAAGGTTGAAGTTGCTGATTTAGCATTTGCTGTTGATTCTATTTTGGCTGCAGTGGCATTGGCAGTCGCATTACCTCCATCTGGCCTGTTCACGATTGGTAGCTTAGACGGTGCTCAGTTTTTAGTTATTTTTGCTGGTGGAATGATTGGTGTTATTATTATGCGCTTTGCAGCAAATATGTTCGTACAGTTATTAAATAAAAGACCTGGGCTTGAAGTTGCTGCATTTATTATAGTTGGATGGGTAGGAGTCAAACTAGCTGTACTCGTGCTAGGCCACGAAGAAGTAGGTATCCTTTCTGAGCAGTTTGTTCACTCTACTGGTTGGAAAATGACGTTTTATATAGGATTAATTGTCATTGCAGTTGCAGGTTGGTTTTTATCCGACTTTGGGAAAAAGAAAGAAGAAGCTAACAATTAAGTATAACGCAAAACGGAGCGATTACTATGCGAGTAGAGATTAAACTGAAACGAATATACGATAAATCCGACCAGGATGACGGGATTCGAATTTTAATTGACAGATTATGGCCACGAGGCATTTCAAAGGAGGAAGCTAAATTAGATTATTGGTTAAAGGACTTAGCCCCTTCAAATAATTTGAGAAAATGGTTTAATCATGACCCAATTAAATTTGCAGAATTTACAAAAAGGTATCAAGAAGAATTAAAAACTGGAGAACAAATGAAAGCTTTTAAGGAGTTAAAAGAAATTATCAGTAAAAACAACAACCAACGTATTACTCTATTATATGCAGCAAAAGATATAGATAATAATAATGCACAAGTTATTAAGCAACTGATACAATAATAGTATAGGGAGATATTACCGAAATTGTATTGACAATGTGATTTGAAAGACTATATAATCTAAATGGATTAGAGAAGAATTAATTATCACAAGTTATTAGAAAAAAGAATCCCCTTTTTAAAAAGGGGGATATTATAAAAGTAGAGGTAATCAGGAGGAATTGGTTAAGATGGTGGCAAATCATTATCGTGTCGAAGAAGATTTATTAGGGCAAAAAGAGGTTCCGGTGTCGGCTTATTATGGTATTCAAACAGTGCGAGCGCGTGAAAACTTTAATATAACAGGCTATATAATTAACCCAGAATTAATTGTAGCTATCGCACAAGTAAAAAAGGCCGCAGCACTTGCTAATATGGAAGTAGAACGGTTAGATCGCACGATTGGAAATGCTATCGTTCTTGCAGCGGATGAAATCATTGAAGGGAAGCTTCATGATCAGTTTATTGTTGATCCAATCCAAGGTGGAGCAGGTACTTCTGTTAATATGAATGCAAATGAAGTAATTGCTAACCGCGCGCTTGAACATTTAGGGAGAGAAAAAGGTGATTATGAAGTAATACATCCGAATATTCATGTGAATATGGCACAATCAACCAACGATGCTTTCCCGACAGCTATTCATATTGCCACAATTCGTCTTATTGACCAGCTAGTTCAGACATTAGAAGCATTAAAAGAAACCTTTTATAATAAAGGCAAAGAATTTGATCATATAATTAAAATGGGAAGAACTCATTTGCAAGATGCTGTACCTATTCGACTAGGTCAAGAGTTTCAAGCTTATGGTCGTGTTTTATCGAGGGATATAAAAAGAATAAGTAATTCACTTGAATCTCTATTTGAAGTTAATCTTGGGGCAACAGCTGTAGGAACGGGATTAAACGCTGATCTAAGTTACATGGAAAAAGCTGTGGAATTACTTAGAGAAATAACAGAATATCCTTTTCGAAATGCTGAAAATTTAGTTGACGGAACACAGAATACAGATGCTTATACAGAAGTATCCTCAGCACTAAAAATCTGTATGGTTAATATGTCAAAAGTGGCAAACGATTTACGGTTAATGGCTTCAGGCCCTCGTGCTGGTTTTGCAGAAATAAAATTACCAGCGAGACAGCCAGGTTCATCAATTATGCCTGGAAAAGTAAATCCTGTTATTTGTGAAGTAGTTAACCAAGTTGCCTTCCAAGTAATAGGTAATGATCAGACTATTTCTATGGCTTCAGAAGCCGGACAATTTGAACTAAATGTTATGGAGCCAGTGCTGGTATTTAATTTACATCAGTCTCTTCATATGATGAACCAAGTTTTTGATACATTCCGTAAATATTGTATTGAAGGAATTGAGGCAAATATTGATATATGTAAAGCTTATGTTGACAGAAGTGTAGGAATTATTACGGCACTTAACCCTCATGTTGGTTATAAAGTAGCAACTAAAGTGGCTAAAGAGGCGATAGAGACAGGTAAATCTGTACGTGAAATAATCTTACGAGACAACATTTTATCTGAAGTTGCCATGGATCAAATTTTAGAGCCATTTGAAATGACAAGACCGGGAATTGCTGGCGAAGCGATTCAAGCAAATAGTAGAAAGTAACCAAATTATACTTACAAGCTGGAATAATTTTTTAATCATATATTAATCCGAACTCTTATTAAAATTTCTCAAATAAGTTCGGATTTTTATTTTGAATACTTTTGTAAACGTGGTCTCATTTCCATAAACTGTGACATAAGAGTCTATATGTTATGAATCAACTTAGATATCTCGAGGGCAACTCATATATTGATTGCAAATGACTCGACATGTTTGGACTCGACTCGACGTCTTGGAAAATGACTCGACATGTTTGGACTCGACTCGACATCTTGGGAAATGACTCGACATGTTTGGACTCAACTCGACATCTTGGAAAATGACTCGGCTTCTTTTTTTTAAATACACTGGGTAAGCATACCTCCTATAAATTGTTTCTAGTATCTTTCTCCAATTAATGGAACATATATTTTCTAACTAGTCTTAGCGCTCTAAAGCATGGTATTATAGATTATATCTAGATAAAAAGCATTACAATAATGTGAGCGCTTGCAAAATATTGCTGTATACATATTTATGAACTGGGAGTGAAGAAAAATGGCTATTACTGTTCAGGAAATAGTAAATCTTCCAATTTTCAATACTGCTCGAGTGAGAACTGGGATAGATATCTTAGATCAACGAAAAGTAGAATGGATGTCAGCAATTGAAGGTCCTGTAGAGAATTTTGTTCGTAAACAAGAATTTGTATTAACGACAGGGATGGGTTCTGAAAATGATCCTGATTTGCTGTATGAGTTTGTTAAAGATGTCTATGAATCAGGAGCTTCTGCGCTAGGAATAGCAATTGGCCGCTATATATTTGATATCCCTAACGAAATTATCGATTTTGCTGAAAAGAAAAAATTTGTCCTAATTGAACTCCCTTGGGAACTTAGATTTGCCGATATTCAAAGAGAGACAATGAAAGAAATAAATAAAAGACAAGAAAAATTCTCTGAAAAAGCAAGGCATACACAAAAAATGTTAATTGATTTTGTAATTCAAGGGAAAGATTTATCTGAAATCATTCAATATGTTGAAAGAGAGTTAAACTGTACCATTGTTTTTGCAGACAGTAAAGGAAGGTTAAAGTCAACCGGTGTTAATGCTGAAGAAATAATTCGCTTATGGTATACATTAGAGGTAAAAGATGAGATGAATATCAATGAATCTTCCTTTCGACATATTCAGAAGGTTCCGTATAAAGAAGGTTACTTATTAAAAAAAGAAATTACATCCAGTTCTAAAAATCTTGCTGAAGGTTATTTCATTATTTGTTTACGTGATCGAAAACTACTTACGAATAGTGCGCTTCAAGTGTTTGAGAGTTTATCAGCAGCGACGGCTTTATGGATTTCCCGGGAAGATGCCATTGTTAAAACTGAAATACGTCTTCGGAATGAATTTATCTGGGGGTTAGCAAAAACGCCTCATATGAATTTGGATAAAAATGTGCAATCACGTGCAAAGTTATTTGGCTATAATTTAAATGTTCCATATATTTGTTTAGTAGGATATTCTGAAAATCTAGATAAATTAACAGAAGGTCAATATGAGAGTCAAGAAATGGGGTTTAAAAGTATTATTTACTATATCGAGGAAGAGGTAAGGTATGCAGCGTCTGTTGTGGATAAGCATGTTGCATTTACTTTTGATAATGATCGACTTATCATTTTTTTAGAATCTAAAAATGAAGAACAAAATTCGGTCTATCATTTTCTTGATTTAGTTGATAAAAGATTAAACGCACTTATACCTGGTGTGCTTTTTTCATGGGGAATTGGTATGAATCATGATGGAATGATGGAATTTCACGAAAGTTATAAAAAAGCAAATTCAGCTTTAGATTTAGGATTAAAACAAAAGGAACCGGGTGAACGAATTAGTTTTGAAGATACACAGTTGAATCGATTATTACTACATCTTGCAAACAACCCGGAAGTAAAGGAAATTACCCTATCAACAATTGCCCCATTAATTGAGTATGAAGAAAAAAGAGAAATGGATCTAATCGATACATTTATTGCTTACGATAACCAAAATGGAAATGTTAGTCAGGCAGCACGTATATTAAATTTACACAGACAATCATTATTGTATCGTTTAAGAAAAATAGAAAGTTTAACAAAACTATCTCTAGATAATCCGGATGATGTATTTTTGTTAAATATAAGTATTAAAGTTTGGTTGACCGGTGTCTTAAAAACAAAAGAAAAAAAAGATATAAATTGACAATCTTAGCCTAGTTGCTAAGGTTTTTTTATAGAGGATGTATAGGGAAATAAAAAAATACTAAGATCACCGAGGAATTTCGTTATTCGATGAAGGCCGCTGAATTCCAAAGCAAATCTGCTGAATTAAGTTTATACAATTTGTATAGAATTGTTCATAAATAATTCATACAAAATTGTAATTGTTTCGGAAGATTGAAAAGTCGTATAATAAATATACGATATATATTCTAATATTGCCTTTATAAATAAAGTGAATGGGGGCATGTGTATGCTGATTTTTACGGAAAATGAAATCAGACAATGCGTGCAAATGAATGAATCAGTTATAAAAGTAGTTCAATCAGCATTTAACGATCTTGTTACAAAAGATATACAAATGCCACCTACCTCACGTGTTGACGTTCCAAACAATAATGGAGAATTCGTCATAAAAACTGCATTTATTCCAGGGCATGAAATGTTTGCGTTAAAAGTGTCGTCCCATTTTTTTCAGAATTACAGTATGGGTATGTCGAGCACGGGTGGGGTAATGATGCTAATGAATGCCTTAAATGGGAAACCAGAAGCTTTTTTTTATGACAATGGATATTTAACAGATTTGCGAACAGGAGCAGCAGGAGCTTTAGCTGCAAAATACCTAGCGAATGAACATATCAAAGAAGTGGGGGTAATAGGTACAGGTACTCAAGCTCGAGCACAGCTACAAGCGTTAAAATTGGTTCGAAATTTTAAAACGGTATTTGTATACGGAAGAACATGGCAACGAATATCTGAATTTAAGCACGAAATAGAAACATCTCTCCAAGTAGAAGTGAAAATAATGGAAACGCCAAAAGACGTTGTGAGCTCAGCTGAACTACTCATTACAGCAACACCTTCCAAAGAGCCAATTGTGCTTAGTGAATGGATTCGCCCCGGAATGCATATTACTGCGGTTGGTGCGGATGCAACCCATAAACAAGAATTGGATCCAGAAATATTGAAAAAAGCTGATCGGATAGCTTGTGATAAACTCTCGCAATGTGTGGAACATGGTGAAATTGGAGTAACGATGAAACATAATATAAATTTAGATACAACAAAAATTATCGAATTAGGTCATATCTTTGAAAATGAAGAGAATAAAAGACAATCCAAACAAGAAATAACTATTGCAGATTTAACAGGAACTGGAGCACAAGATACAAAAATAGCGCTTTTTGCATATAAAAAATTAACAGAAAAAAGTGAGTGATGTGATGTGAAAATAGTACAAGGAGCTGAATCCTTATTTGATCAATTAAAATTATGGCGTCGCTATTTGCATGAACATCCTGAACTAAGTTTTGAAGAAGAGGAAACTGCAAAATTTGTCGTAAATGAATTGAAAAAAATCAAGAATATTTTTATTGAAACAAATGTAGGAGGTCATGGCATCGTTGCAACGCTGACAACAGGTCAAGGACCTACGATCGCTTTACGAGCAGATATGGATGCCCTACCGATTAAAGAGGAAAACTCACACGATTTTGTTTCCAAAAATGAAGGCGTTATGCACGCATGTGGTCATGATGCTCATACTTCTATGCTTTTGGGGGCAGTTCATTTACTAGCTGAACAATTTAATGAGGGAAAATTATCAGGTACAGTTAAATTTATCTTCCAACCCGCAGAGGAAAGTACAGATATACATGGATTATCCGGAGCTCCATATATGATTAAACAAGGAGTACTGCATAATGTAGACGCTATCATCGCACTCCATGTATGTCCTTGGCACCCAGTTGGAGTTGTTCAGATGAATAATGGATTTAGTATGGCAAATGTTGATGTTTTTGAGGCGACGATTAAAGGGACTGGCGGACATGGGGGATACCCACATTTAGCAACAGATCCATTATGGATGTTAGGGTCGATATTACAAACATTTTATGGAACAGTTGGAAGGAGAATTTCACCACTTGATATTGTTGCTGCAAGTATCGGGAAAATCGAAGCGGGGGCTGTAAGTAATGTGATTCCATCAGATGTAAAAATTGAAGGGACATTACGGTCATATTCCCCTGAAGCAAGAGAAAAGTTAGCGGAAGAAGTCGAAAATGTATTTAAAATGGCGGAAACATTTGGTGGTTCTTATGAATTTGTTTTAGAAAAAGGTGAACCAGCATTAAATAACGACATGGAAGTCAATATGATTATTGAACAATCGATTAAAGAAATTTATCCGGAGATGTACATTCATTGGGAACCATTCGGTATGGGTGGTGAGGATTTTGGATATATGACAGAACAAATTCCAGGTTCCATGTTCTTTTTAGGCTGCTCATTGGAAGATGGTTTAGATCGTGATCTTCACACACCAATTTTTGATATTGATGAAAAATGTTTGCCGATTGGTACTGCGATTTTTGTGGCTACTGTAAATAAATTTTTAAATCGGGAAGAGTTGCATCATCCCTTAAAAAGGAATTCTATTCAGAGAGGTGCGTGAAAATATGATGACGATTGCAAAGGGAAAAAAGATGCTACTAGGTGGAAAGTGGATGGAAAAAGAAGAAACAATTAGTGTTTATGACCCTCAAGACAACTCTATAATTACGACCGTACCAAAGGCATCAAAAGAAGATATGTTAAAAGCAATTACAGCAGCCGAAGAGGGCGCAAAAATAGCGGAAAATATGCCCGCCCATGAACGTATTGCTATCATAAATAAAGCGGCGGATTATGTCGATGAAAAAAGGAATCTTTTTGCAGAAACAATTGCAAGTGAAGGTAGTAAAACAATAGCGGAAGCAAAAAATGAAGTTTTCAGATGTATTCATACGTTACGAGTGTCGGCTGAAGAAGCAAGACGAATTAACGGTGAAACAATTGCCTTTGATCAAATGCCGGGTCATGAAAATCGTGCAGGTTATTATTATCGATTTCCAATCGGTATCATTGCGGCAATTACACCTTTTAATGATCCGCTTAATTTAGTAGCGCATAAAGTTGGTCCTGCGATCGCTTCAGGAAATGCAATTATCGTTAAGCCGGCAACATTAACTCCATTAAGCGCACTGTTATTGGCAGAAGCTTTTGATGCAGCAGGTCTTCCTAGAAAGATTCTTTCTGTAGTAACCGGAAGCGGCAGTGAGATAGGAGATGTATTGATTACTCATCCATCGATTCGTATGGTCTCATTTACTGGTGGACTTGAAACAGGGGAGAATATTGCAAGAAAAGCAGGGTTAAAGAAACTAAGTATGGAGTTAGGATCCAATTCTCCAGCCATTGTTTTAAAAGATGCAGATATTGATGCAGCTGTTAGCAGTTGTGTAGCAGGGGCGTTCGGGGCAGTCGGACAAAATTGTTTAGGGGTTCAAAGAGTATTCATCGAAAAGGAAAACTTCGATAAATTTGTTAGAAAATTCGTACTAATGACTAGTCAATACAAAATTGGCGATAAAAAAGATTTGGTAACAGACATGGGGCCATTAATAACAGAAAAAGAGGCTATCCGAGTTGAACAATGGGTTAATGAGGCGATAGAAGAAGGGGCAAGTCTGTTAGTCGGCGGAAAAAGAGATGGTGCTTTTTATTCACCTACTGTTTTAACCAACGTTCCTGCCGATGCCAAAATAGCTAAGGAAGAAATTTTTGGGCCTGTAGTAATACTATTTCAAGTTAATGATCTTAATGAAGCAATTGAAAAGGCAAATAATGTAAACTATGGACTCCAAGCGGGAATTTTTACAAAAGATATTAATCTTGCATTTACAGCAATTAAAAAGCTAGAAGTTGGCGGAATCATGATTAATGATAGTAGTGATTATCGGATTGATGCGATGCCTTTTGGGGGAGTAAAGGGATCAGGTCTCGGTCGTGAAGGTGTAAAATATACCATTCAAGAAATGACAGAACCAAAAATTGTTAATTTTAAATTAGGATAAATTTTTTATAATAGTTAAAATTTACTATCTACCATGTACAATAACCAAGTATAAAAAGAATTAAGGTTATATCTATTCTGATTAATCAGATACTTTTATTGGATTGTACTGATTGGTTAAGTTACATGAACATAAAGGGAGGAAATAAAAAATGGCTTCAACTACAACAGATAACAAGTTAAAACAGGAATTGGCGGAGCTGGATAAAAAACACTTTATCCATCCGACTTCAAATATGAAACAATTACAAGAGGATGGTCCAACTTTTATCTTTACAGAAGGAGACGGAATTTATTTAAAAGATGTAGAGGGCCGAAAATTAATTGACAGTTTGTCCTCGCTTTGGAATGTTAATATTGGTCATGGCAGAGAAGAACTTGGTGAAGTAGCAAAGGAGCAAATGGGTAAATTAGCTTTCACATCTGCCTTCAGTAACTGGAGTCATGAGCCGGTTATCCGACTTGCAGCAGAGGTAGCGAAATGGACTCCAGGAGATTTAAATGTAACCTTCTTTACTTCCGGAGGTTCTGAAGCAAATGACACCGCTTTTAAAACAGTACGTCATTACTGGAAGATAAACGGACGTCCCGAAAAGAAGAAAATTATTTCAAGAAAAAAGTCCTATCATGGAGTTGCAATGGGAGCAACTAGTGCAACAGGAATACCAGAGTTCCACACGTTTACAACATCTATTGCACCAGATTTTTATTATGTTGACAGTACAATAGAGTCGTTGAAAGAAATGATCGAAACAGAAGGTGCTGATACAATAGCCGCCTTTATCTCCGAGCCTGTTCAAGGTTCAGGAGGGGTTAATTTACCGACTGAAGGTTATTTTGAGGAAATTCGTAAAATTTGTGATGAAAATGACATTCTAATGATTTCTGATGAAGTAATTTGCGGATTTGGTCGTACCGGAACAAACTTTGGGATGGAGAACTTCGGAATTACACCAGACATTATTACGATGGCAAAAGGGGTAACAAGTGGTTATGCCCCTCTTGGAGGAATGGTTATTTCCGAAAAACTTCACAAAGAAATCTATGAAAAAACGGAAGGAAACTTCTGGCACGGCTACACGTATAGTGGTCACCCGACAGCAGCTGCTGTAGCGTTAAAGAACTTAGAAATTATTAAAAATGAAAATCTAATCGAAAATGTTCGAACGATGGGTGAAGAAATGGTTAAAGGTTTCAAATGGATCCAAGAACAAAATGAAAACGTAATTGATGTTAGAGGAATAGGGCTACTCGGAGCTATTAGCCTGGAAAGAGAGTTAGCTGAAGTAGTTCCAGTTGGGCCTAAAGTTGTTGAAGAAGCATTAAAGAGAGGCTTAATCTGCCGTTCCGTTGTCTATGATGGGCAAGACACATTAGCATTTGCTCCACCATTTATTATTAATAAAAAGCAAATGGATGATATAGTTACAATTGTTAATGACTCGATCCAGGCAGTATATAATAAATAAAAACAAAAATACAGGTGGAGTTACCATATACTCCCCCTTTTTTTTATGACTTGGATAAGTTTCCGAGTGTTAATTTTTCCGCTTAAATAGTTTAAAAAGATAGGAGAAAACTAAACTTCCAAAGGTGCTCTAAATTAAGAAAACATTTATGCAAAGTTGGAGGAGTATTAAACTAAATATCGAACCACTTAATTATTATGTCATAAAAAAAGTGCTCCAAACTTTGGTAGAATTGCTGTTGAACACTCTCCAAACTAAAAAAGATGTCAACTAAAGGTTAAAAGCTGACCTCTTCTTCACATGCTCCATGCCGTATAAAACACTTTTTCAACTAATCTCTAATTAGAAACTAACTATGTATCACAGCAACGATAGCCCGTCTTTCTGTACTCCAGTTGTTGCAATTTGCATCCCAGGTAAAGTGGTATTCTCACTAAATGTTCGTCATATGGACAAACGATGAATATATTCATTCCATATGGAGGAGACCGCCTTTCTAGTGTCCCTAACCCAAGTTTCGGCATAATAATATTTTTTAGATCAAAATGGACCTTTTTAGTACTTATAAACCCTGTTGTTAAAGGATCTCAATTTAATATTTGCAATTGTAGTGACCAAACGAAAATTTGATCATTTTCCACTTTTTCCTTTACTGTTATCTTGGAATAAAGAAGGGGTGAAATTTTCTTATTATCAATACAGTAAACTAATTTATAGAATAAACTAAAAAAGGTTGTAGTGACTAAATAAAAAACGAAAATGTTGCTACACGGGGATTTAGTAACCTTTGAATCGAAACTTGGGCTAATAGAATATATGTTTGAGGCTAGAATAGGGTTTTACCAGGAACCGGATTCATCAGATGTTCAAGAAAAAGTAAAGAAATTGTATTGCTTAGCACATAAATAACAACAAATGAAGAAATGGAATCATTAGAATACATCGCTACTACTGATCTTCATGCATTTGGCGAGTGATATACCTGCGACGTGGATGGGTCAAGCGGAGCGAATATGCATGCACTAAATGAATATATTGACTTAGACAGTCTTAAAACTGTAACAAAAACAATAGCCCCATTTATTTTAGATTGGTGTAAGGAGAATAATAGGGCATAATTAATGGTTAAATAAATAAGAGAAAGACAAGTTCATTAGTCTAGTAAAATATTGTACCAGTGAACTTGTCTTCTCATTCATTTTCTTATCCTGCTTTTTTATCTTCTTTTTTTGATATCCTACTCTTCCCTAAAAAGTAAAGGATCATACCTATCATGTACCAGCCTCCAACAATAAGCCATTCGATTGGCCATACAAGAGAAGAAGGCATTCCTGGCATGTAGAATGAAATAAATAGAATACTTAATAGAATTGCTAGAATCCCAGCTGTTTTTCCATATTGAATTTTATATGGGCGTTCTAATTCTGGCTCCAACTTGCGTAATGTAAGGAATGAAATCGATACGATGAGATAACCTAGTACGATTCCAATTCCACCCGCATTTACAAACCAATTTAATGCAGAATGACCTAATAAAGGTGCAAAAAATCCAAGTAATCCTAGGAAGACGATACCGTGAGTCGGTGTCTTGAATCTTGGATGAATATAGGCAAACCATCTCGGGATCATATCACGGACTGCCATCGCATATAAAATACGGCTACCCCCGATAATGAATGCATTCCAACTTGTAATGATTCCGGCAACCCCTGCGATTACAATAATATTAGCGAATGCTTGACTATTAAATAAATTCCCCATCGCATCAGCTGTTGCTAGACTAGAAGTCGTAAGTTCAGCTGGTGTAAGTCCTACCGCAACGCCAAAAGCAATTAAAATATAAAAGATAATCGCTACAATAATAGAAATGATAAGAATTTTTCCGATAAATTTAGGTGGAGCTTTTACCTCTGAAGCAATTTGTGGAATAACATCAAATCCAACAAATAAAAACGGGATCATAATTAATACAGTCATGATACCGCTGATACCTTCACCAAATAGTGGTTGAAGATATTCTGTGTTACCGTTTCCAATTCCGCCACAAACAAGTACCAATCCAATCAGGACAACAGCTGCTGTAAGTATGTTTTGTGCAATAGTCGCTGGCTTGATTCCGAAATAATTAAGTGATGTAAGTAGTAAAGACCCGATGGAACCAATCAATGCCCACGTGAAATAAATTTCAAATCCATCCAAGCTCCACATATAACCTTGATGAGTTACTGGAATAATATAATCAATTACAGTTGGCAGAGCAACTGCTTCAAACGTAATAACTGAAACATAACCAAACAGCACACTCCAGGCTGCTAAGTAACCTAGATTTCGGTGACGCGGGAAGGCACGGAGAACAAAGACCATTCCCCCACCAGCTTCTGGTATTGCGGCTGCAAGTTCTGCATAGGTGAGCCCAATGAAAATAACCAACGAACCACCTAGTCCAAAGGCGATTGCTGTACCTAGAAAGCCAGCATTACTAATCCAAACCCCTGACATAACAACCCACGCCCAACCAAGCATGGCACCCATTGAAAGGAAGAGAACATCGGTCATGGATATGGATTTAGTGAATGTATTACCCCCTGTATTTTTCTTACTCATAAAAAAACACCCCTTGTTTATCTTGATCTTAAGTTTAAAATTTTTAATTCAGTTCAGAATGAAGTGGGCTTGCTTTATATGTGAATGAAACACTCATTAATGTATTTCTTTAATTTTTTTATATCATGTTAACAATGCAATTTATCAAAAGCCCTTCTATTCTAAGATAGGATTTATAAGTTGAAACTCTTTTTATAAAAACTCCATTTATAAGTTATTATCCGCCAAGGAGCAAGTTGGAGGACATTTAAAATGATCTTATAGATTTCCAATCGATAAATATATAGTTTCTAAATAAGGCTCGACTCCCTCACTCTCATCTTTACTACCGATTCCACTTTCTTTCGTTCCTCCAAATGGCGCATGGGTAGTAGATGGTGCTCCGTCGTTCCAACCGACAGTTTCTGGCGCAACCATTTCTGCAAAAAAGTCTTTCAAATCCTAAATGACTCGGTTGGTATATTCATCTTCTGATAATGATTTTGGTCTCTGATATGGATAAGGGAATGGAGCTTGATAGACTTCTGGCGCGAATGAACCAATGCCAATCTTATAAGGCTTTACTTTGTACGGCTATGGAGTCCTCGAATGAACGAGACACCGTCTTGTCTACCTGTATATTTACGAGCTGCTTTAACAGTATTTTCCACCGTCTCTGCATCTGAATTTAAGAGCAGTGCTTGCTTTGTTTTTAGGTGTAATTTCACAAAGTTTTTCGGCAAGCTCAATATAGCCTTCATACATTATGACGTTAATACAGGTGTAAAAATTTATCCATTTGTTTTTTAACCGCTTCTGTTACTTTGGGATGCGTGTGTCCAACTAAAGTATCAATTGCCCCTGCTTGCCCCTGCAAAGTTGATAATTAATTTCCTTCGATGTCCTTAATTAACGCCCCCTGGAAATTCCGGGTAATGTGTAAATCTCCAAACTAACTCCTCAAGGGATGAATATATTTCGTTTATCTTGAAATTCTTCTGTACTTTTAGTTAATGATTCCATTTTATAATGCCTCCCATTTTTAGTATTAATATAATATTATAAGATTCCGTTATAATGAAAAGCGCCAAAATTATAATTAATTTGGTACCAGAAGAAGGGAGAAATGATGATGTTAATCAAAATTGATTGATAAGAGGGATAAAGTTGTGCTTGTGTTGGGATTTGCAATATTTTTATAGAAGAAATTCCGGAAGTGGTCGAACGATTGTAGAGATTCTCACAGAAGATTGAATTAGAGAGGAAGGAAAACCTTTAAGAAAGGAAAAGGGATGGCGAGTCTCATCTTTTTTCATGCAAATTTCTGAATTTTGATTAGTATTTTATGTATTAGAAAATAGTGAGTTTTTTCAATGGTCTTACTGGCGTTCTTGAGAGGTCTTTGTAAGAATTAAGCACATGTCTTTTATGATTAGAATTAGAAATACTTTTCATAACTAGGTACCCCAATTATGAAATACCAATAGTGGAGATATTACACTCGCCAATCCTAATGATGCATTTGTTGCGTTGCAATGATATCTATGTTCTGATAAATGGCGATATTACTGACTAGCACTAAGAGACCGTAAAATAAACCACCAAGAAAGCTACCGATTGCAGCGTGTTTCCCATTTGTCTCATCCCCACCCATAATAAACCACTCACTCCGACTTTTAAGATTGTAGTTGTATATGTGATAATTGAATATAAAGAATGACTCGTGTTTCCTATTATTGGGTACTTTGGAGGCGGCAGTGGTGCATTGTTAGGAAATATGCTATCTTTCTTTGCGGTTGTTTCTGTTGTTCTATATTTAATGATCGGTCAACGAAATGTAAAATCAATTAATCATTGGGTATATAGCTTTCTAGTTTTCTTGGTGGCTGGAGTTACTGTTGTTATCTTTAATTTAATTGGCGGGATCGCTTTTATTGGTTATGGTACAAATGACTGGATCGTCTTCATCATGCTCGCCATTTTTCCAACAGGAGCGTACATCATTTTCAATATGCTATTAAATTATGTCAATACAACAACTGTGTCCATGGCTACGTTAGGAGAACCAATAGGAGCTTCTTTTTAGCAATTTTCCTCTTAAATGAGATGATTACACTAGTGGAAGCCGTTGGTGGTATCCTGATTATTGCTGGAATATTTTATTTTCTAAGGTTGCAGAGAGAATCGAAAAACGGGTGGTTCTCAAGGAATCGGAAAGCTTGTAAAATGAATGGGGACATATCTAAAATATGGATTCATAAAATGAAGGAGGACTAAAATATGATAACTGACACAGATAGGAAGCATTTACGCCGTTGTGTCGAATTAGCACAAATTGCTCTCGAAAAAGGCGACGATCCATTTGGTTCTGTCCTCGTCTCAGCAGAAGGAGAGGTACTTTTTGAAGACCATAACCATGTGGCAAGTGGGGATCACACACAGCATCCAGAGTTCGCTATCGCACGTTGGGCAGCAGAGAATATGACACCAGAAGAAAGAAGCAAGGCGATTGTTTATACTTCAGGTGAACATTGCCCGATGTGTGCAGCGGCTCATGGTTGGGTGGGTTTAGGGCGGATTGTGTATGCAAGTTCGTCCGAGCAACTTGCAGAGTGGATGAGTGAAATGGGAGTTGATCCGTCGCCTGTTCGGAACCTGCCGATTGAAGATGTGCTTCGGGATGCGGTAGTTGATGGGCCAGTTCCCGATCTTGCGGAACAAGTTCGAGAACTACATCGGGAGTTTCATGGAAAATAATATTGTAAATGCGACACCTATGGTTTTTGAATCGGTCGAGGGGCTTGCACCCTCGACCTTTTTTGATAAAAAAACAAAGAGAAGTAAAGCTACACTAGCCATATTCAAGATAATATACATGCAGCTGTATTCGATTCTACTTTTAAGCTACAATCATAAACCATTGCTGTTGGAGAAGTAGAATATATACGGATTAATTACTTAAATTAAACAAATTGTCTAATAATGATTTTTATATTTCATACATATTTCACGTTGATTTAGTACGTATAGATTTTTATAATAAGAAGAAATAAAAGTTCCTATTCCTTACTAGTACCACACATTTATAGCTGTAAGAAAACAACCTTTAGAAGAAGCAGATAGGAGAGAATACAATTGGAATATGCCCCCTATGGTTGGAGAGGAAAAATTGGATTAATTTATATAGCATCAGCTTATTCGATGGAAGTGGAGTTTGCTAATATGGCTCCAAAAGGTGTAACCACCCACACTACAAGAGTTGCGTTATCCGAAGATCCAAATAATTTTACTGTAGACGATTTAAAAGGTTTAAAAGAGGATCTGTTAGATGCAACAAAATTGCTTGCACAAGCCCCATTAAATGCAATTGCATTTGGCTGCACAAGTGGCAGTTTTGTAAACGGTGCCAATTACGATCGTGAACTTGTTAAGCAAATGGAACAAATTGCCAAAGTCCCATGTACAACAACCGCAACTGCAGTTGTAGAAGCTTGTAAAGCCCTACAAATTAATAATATTGCTATTGCAACCCCCTACTCAGAGGAAGTTAACAAATTAGCTTATCAATATTTCACTGAAAGTGGTCTAACTATAACCAATATAACAGGATTAGGAATTATGAATGATTATACAATTTCAAACCTCGGTATAGATTCCATTTTTCAAATGGCCACGGAGGTAAATACAGCTGACGCTGATGCAGTGTTTTTATCCTGTACAGGACTTTCAGCTGTTCCTTTAATCGAAGTATTGGAGGAAGATTTACAAAAACCGGTTATTACATCTAATCAAGCAACTTTCTGGCATGCTTTAAGAATAAGTCAAATAGGTAGTAAATTAAAAAATTGTGGCCAGTTGTTTGATAGATGATGTGAGAAAAATTTTGAAAAGAAACAAAATAAAGTTTCTTAGCGGAGGGGGTGGCAACATGCGAGCTTTACGAGTTGCTGATAAAACGTTGGAGAAAGTTGAAGCAGGAATATTAAGTATTACAACTATTTTAATGAGCGTGATGTTAGTAAGTAATGCAATTAGCCGTTCTTTCTTTAATAAAAGTTGGCCTTTTACAGAGGAAATTGGAAAATGGGGGATTATTGTTATGACATTTATGGGTTTAGGATATGCTGCACGAAAAGGAATGCATATCGAAATGTCTGGACTTTATGATTTATTGCCTAAAAAAGCGCAACGAATTCTAGGGATTTTTGTAAATTTAATATCTGCTCTTGTTCTCATTTTTTGTACGTATTTAGCTATTCAATATGTTCAGCACTTGCATACTACCGGTCAAGTGACTACGATATTACGCTGGCCATTGTATTTAACAATGATGGTCATTCCAATCGGGTTCTTTCTGGCAAGCGTTCGTTATTTTATCGATTTCGGAAAGAGAATAGCTGAAAAAGAGTGACAAAAAACAAAGAAAGGAGGGATAAGATGCTATGTGGTATATGATTGCTATACTTTTTATCTTGTTATTTTTAAATTTTCCTATGATGATTGTGTTGATCGTGCCAGCATTGTTGATGATGCTTATATATGCTCCTAACTTGGATCTTGTTATGTTTAGTCAGCAGCTTTCAAGCAGTATAGAGTCATATGTGTTGTTAGCGATACCTATGTTTATTTTCGCTGCAGATATTATGGTGGAAGGTCGAACAGCAAAGAGATTGCTTGATTTTGTTAATGACTTAATCGGTCATGTTCGTGGGGGAACCGGAATTGTTGCAGCAGCGACAAGTACAATCTTTGGTTCCGTATCAGGATCAGCTCAAGCAACGATTGCTGCAATCGGAAGACCAATACGAGAACGCGCACTCCAATATGGTTACAGTGATTCGCACATCATTGGAAATATTGTAAACTCAGCAGGGATTGCTATTTTAATTCCACCAAGTATCGTAATGATTTATTATGGGATGTTAACGGGTACTTCTATTGGTGATTTATTTGTGGCAGGGATCATTCCTGGGTTAATGGTATTTGCCGGCTTCTCAATTTGGGAATATTTTATCGCGATTAAAAAAGACATTCCTGTAGAACCAAAAGCAACATGGGGTCAACGCTGGAAATCATTCAGAAAAGCCATTCTGACTTTTGGATTTCCTGTCCTTATTTTAGGGGGAATTTATTCAGGGATGTTTAGTCCGACGGAAGCAGCAGCATTTTCCGTTCTATATGCGTTTTTACTAGAAGTTGTAATTTATAGATCGGTTAAACTTAGGGATATTTACCGAATTGCTGTTTCAACTGGGGTTGTTACAAGTATTGTTTTTATCTTGCTTGCTGCAGGTGGGGCTTTTTCTTGGATTATATCGTATTTAAGAATACCCCAAGCGCTTACGGAAACCGTACTTAGCTCTAATCCGTCTCAGCTTGAGATTTTGTTAATAATGTCACTGTTTTTCTTAGTTTCTTGTATGTTCGTGGACTCATTAGTAGCAATTGCAATTTTAACACCAATTTTTTTCCCGATTGCTTCGGCAGCTGACGTTCATCCAGTTGCTGTTGGTATTTTAATTACGATGCAAGCTACACTCGGTACAGTAACTCCTCCATTTGGAGTTAATATATTTACGGCTAGTGCAATATTTAAAAAGCCTTATCTGGATGTTGTAAAAGGGATTGTCCCTTATATTATTATATTTATCGCAATTAACGCGCTATTAATTGTTTATCCAGAAATAATTATGGTATATCAAAATATTTTTGGAACATCGAAAGGTGGCTAATAAATGGTGAATAACCAAGATTTGGGAGGTGTTCCGTTTTCCTATAATAAGTGGGGGTCTTAAAAGTGATAAAAATAAAAGGAGGAAATTATTTGTATAAGAAAAATGAGTTTTATTTATTATTATTAATGTTCATTTTATCAATTGCTTTAGTAGCATGTGGTGGAAATGGCGATGCAGGTTCCGATGATAAAGCAGATAGTGGAGATAATGATGCTGCCTCGGGTGGGGAAGAGTTAGTTCTAAAATTTGCTCATGAAGAAGGGCAAGGGGATGTACAAGATCTCTACGCAAATAAGTTTAAGGAACTAATTGAAGAAAAAACGGATGGAAGAATCACAGTTGATGTATTTACGGCGGGTACGCTTGGAACAAATATGGACGTGCTACAATCTCTCCAAACAGGAGCAATTGAAATTGCAATTACATCTCCAGGATTCTCGGGAGACGTGATCCCAGAATCTAATATTATGTCAATACCATTTTTGTTCTCTGATAGCTTAGAAGTTAACAAGAAAGTCTTGAACGAAAGTGAAGCATTATATGGCCCGTTAGCCGAGAAATATGAAGAACAAGGTCTCACGCCATTTAAATTCTGGCTAGAAGGGTTTATGTGGTGGACAGGAAATAAACAAATTTCTACACCGGAAGAAATGAAGGGTGTAAAATTACGAACAATGCCGTCAAACTTAATTATAGAATCATATGAATACATGGGTGCAAACCCTACTCCGACTGATTCCGGTGAAATTTATACAATGCTTCAAACAAATGGAATTGATGCACAGGAAAACCCATTATTCTATATTATTAGCAGTAACTTCCTAGAAGTGCAAGATTTCTTGATGGATTCCAAACACCATATTTACACGACAGTAACCGCTGCAAACCAAGACTTTTTTGAAGGGTTGTCTGAAGAAGATCAAGAGCTCATCCGCGAAGTTGTTGATGAAGTAAACGAATGGTCTTTCACTATGCAAGATGAGGAGTCACAAAAAGCTCTTGAAGCTGCTCAAAAAGAAGATATTGAAATTATCGAGTTAACGTCTGAACAAAGAGAAGCATTTAAGGAACTATCTTTACCTGTAAGAGAAAAGTATGCAGCAGAAAGTGAAACAGCTAAGGAGATTTTAGAAATAATCGAAAAAGAAATTGAAGAAGCTGAAGCAGAGTTAGGAGATTAATAAAAGGAAATAAAAAGTAAATAAGACTTGCTATTCCTTTTTAACACATATTTCATAAGGAGTCTGATCTCATTTATTAAACCATTTGAATTGGGCTCCTTTTTCTTGTCCAAAAATTAGATACTTCTCTGAACTTTCAATGGTTTGTAGTTGAAGTGAACTGCGGCATAACTATGAAAGAAATACTCGCTCTCCAAGATGTCGAGTCGATTTCGAACATGTCGAGTCATTTACCAAGAAGTCGAGTCGATTTCGAACATGTCGAGTCATTTATCAAGATGTCGAGTCGATTTCGAAGAAGTCGAGTCGATTCCCAAGACGTCGAGTCGATTTCGAAGATGTCGAGTCGATTCCCAAGAAGTCGAGTCGATTCCCAAGAAGTCGAGTCGATTTCGAAGATGTCGAGTCGATTCCCAAGACGTCGAGTCGATTTCGAAGACGTCGAGTCGATTCCCAAGAAGTCGAGTCGATTTCGAAGATGTCGAGTCGATTCCCAAGAAGTCGAGTCGATTCCCAAGAAGTCGAGTCGAACTCAAACATGTCGAGTCATTTCCCAAGAAGTCGAGTCGATTCGCAATATATGAGTCGCCCCCAGACTTGAGTTGATACATAGATAACATGTAGACTCTTATGTCGCAGTTTATGGATTTTGTGGTAAAGCGACTAGTTATTATCGATATTAATTAACTCATAAAAAACAGTAAGAAAGGTAGGATATTATGTTAACTTTTACGAAAGCGGAGTACAAATCAAGATTAACCAAAACAAAAGAAAGCATGGAACAACAAGGGATTGATGTTTTGTTAGTAACTGATCCCGCAAACATGAACTATTTAACAGGATTTGACGCTTGGTCATTTTATGTACACCAATTATTAATCGTCATCGCCGAAGAAGAAGAACCGATTTGGATAGGTCGGGGAATTGACGCTAGTGCTGCAGAAATTACTACTTGGTTAGATAGTAAAAATATCCTTTCATATTCAGATGACCATGTACAATCAACTGTAAAACATCCAATGGACTTTGTTGCTAATATAATAGAAGAGAAAGGTTTATCTAATAAAACCATTGCTGCTGAATATGATGCTTACTATTTTACAGCTAAAAATTATATTCAATTAACCAAGCAACTTCCAAATGCAAAATTTGTCGATGGTACAAGTCTAATAAATTGGATTCGTATTATTAAATCTGATAAAGAAATTGAACTCATAAAACGTGCAGCAACGATTGTAACAGAAACAATGTATAAAGGAATTGAAAGAATAAATGCAGGTGTCAGAGAATGCGATGTCGTAGCAGATATTTTACATACTCAGATTTCCGGTACAGAAGAATTTGGCGGAGATTATACGTCGATTGTTCCACTGCTTCCATCTGGCGAGAAAACATCTGCCTGTCATTTAACTTGGACAGATGAGAAATATAAGAAAGGGGAGCCTGTTATTTTAGAATTAGCCGGATGTCATAAACGCTACCATTCTCCCCTAGCACGAACTCTAGTAATCGGAAAACCAACGTCTGAAATGGAAGAATTAGCAGATGTTGCAATCGAAGGAATCGAAGAAGCACTTGCCGCTGTCAAGCCTGGTGCGACATGTGAAGAAGTAGAATTAGCTTGGAGAAAATCAATCGAAAAAAGAGGATTCGAAAAAGAGTCAAGAATAGGCTACTCTACTGGACTTAATTATCCACCCGATTGGGGAGAGCATACTGCAAGTTTAAGATCTGGAGATAAAACTGTTTTACAACCAAATATGGTTTTCCATATGATTCCCGGAATTTGGCTAGATACGTACGGTATTGAAATCAGTGAGACTTTCAGAGTAACTGATAGTGGAGTAGAAGTGCTCGCTAATGTAGATCGCAAGCTCTTTATAAAATAAAATGTCGTAATCAATCAGAAAGAGTTTAATATAAGTGCGTGTTCAAAAAGGACCAATAAGTTCGAGGCGGCGCAGTTCCCGTCAGCGGAATGTATGCATTTAGATACATGAGCGGCGGAGAAACAAGCATTCGTGCGAAATTCGCAGTGTCATTTTTACCGGACTTTTTGAACATCCTCTATAAACGAATTATTCGAAAGATTTCGCAAGTTATTAAACATATAGCGAAATCTTTCTATTTTTGTTATAATACATTTTTTAACAAAAACTATTGATAAAATATTTAGTCAATTGTATAATGTGAGAAAGAGTCAGTTGAAGAAAGGGGTCTGTCGTGTGGTTGGTTGGATGGAGATGTATGAGATGACTAAGAAGAAACTCGACAGGGAACTGAAACAACAAGAAATTGAATTTTTGAAATGGGTGTATGAAAAGCATAAAGAAGAAGAGATAGAAGAAGAAATAAAATACTAAAGATATAAGGTCTTATCTTAATTCAGATAAGGCTATTTTCTGTGTGGTTTTAGTTTTACGCAGTTTTAAACAATGTTATACTAAAACTAGCATGGTGAGGTGTAATTTGGATGAAAATATCAAGTGAAACAGTAATCAAGAAAATAGAAGAAGAAATTGGTAAAATTAAAAAGGCCGAAAATAATGATCAAATAATTAACCATATTTCCAAAATAAAATTACTAAGTGAATTAATTTTAGAAGAAAGTAACAAAGAAACATGTAAAAAAGAATTAATATTGAAAACGCAAATTTCAAATGAATCTCCCACAAATACTATAAATGATTTAGATGGGGATTCAATTTTTGACTTTTAGCATATGAGAGGAAATGAATGATGAAGGTTTTGTTTATAATTGGAGCAATTAATGGATTTTTAGCAGTAGCTTTAGGAGCATTTGGAGCTCATGGATTGGAAGGCAAAATTTCTGAAAATGCGCTAAAGACATGGGAAAAAGCGGTAAATTATCAAATGTTTCATACGGTTAGTATTCTATTGACTGGAATTTTATTATTAAAGACACAATCAAGCACGCTTTTATGGGCTGGCTGGATGTTTGTGGTAGGAATTTTATTATTCTCAGGAAGTTTATACTTATACTCCACTAGTGGGGTCCGGACTTTAGCAATGATTACGCCATTTGGCGGGGTTGCTTTTTTAATTGGTTGGATTTTATTAGGATATGGGTTAATCAAGGTATTATAAACCTTTCACATATAAGATAAATAAGAATGTGATTAAAAAAAATAATATTACACCTCGTGCTAGCTGCTTCAGACCTTCAAATTTTTGAAATGATATATTGAGCAGTAAAGCATCACAAATGATGCTAATAGCTATAAGTAAAATTGAAAATAGCACTAATAAAAAGGAAAGTTTAAGAATAGCAATGAATCCAATTAATATTGCTAGACCAAGAGTAATCACACTAACGATATTATATCTTTCTCGCTGTTGATACATATTTTCACCTTCTGTTGAAGATCTCATTTCTGTAATTATATGATATGTCTAGCAATGATATGAGTAGGTGAATAGGAGATATAAAAAAGAGAATTTGAGTTATCAAATTCTCTTTATACTTCTAGGTATTTTGGTAATTCTTCTTTTGTAATTTTTGTTCCCACAAAAAACTCTCCAAATTCTCCGTAACGGGAACTAACTTCGTCAAAACGCATTTCATAGACAATTTTTTTTAGTTCAATAACGTCATGTGCAAATAACGTTACACCCCATTCCCAATCATCAAAACCGATTGAACCTGTAACAACTTGTTGTACTTTTCCGGCATATTGTCTACCTGTTTTACTATGTTCGTACAATAATTTTGCTCGGACATCTTTTTCTAATGTATACCAATTATCGTTTGCTTCACGTCTGCGATTCATAGGATAAAACGACATATAGTCCCATTTAGGGAGTGTCGGATAAAGTCGTCCTTGAATGTATGGAGAATTTAGAAGATCCTCTCCAGGCTTTTCTGGCTGATAACGGGAAATTTCAACTACTGACACATAAGAATGTGCAGGGATTAAATATTCAGCGAACTTGGATTTATTTAGCTCAGTTTCAATTTCGTTTAATTCTTCCATCGTAGGTCTTAAAAACATAAAGATAAAATCTGCTTTTTGACCAACGACTTTATAAAAAGCATGACTTCCTTTTTTATCATCTTCAACTTTTTCCCATTTCGATAAAAGTTCCGTGAACTCCTTAATTGCTTCTTGTCTTTCCTCTTCTTGAGCATATTTCCAAGAAGTCCAATCGATAGTACGTAAATCATGTAAACTATACCAACCATCAAAGGTTTCAACTGCTTGTACCATAATATCTTCCTCCAGTATGAATAGAGTATTGTAGACAACCCTACTATACCACACTTGAAGCAAGAAATTCGACATTTGAAAAATTGTCATAAAGATTTCTTGAATTACTTCCTATAACGTTGATATAATTGAACTTGTCTAATAATTCAATATATAAGTAAAATGAATCGTTAGGGTAAAAGAAAAAGGTGGGGGATACTACAGTGAGTGATTTATTTCGCGGTTTAAAAGAAAGTTTACAAAAAAAAGCATTAAAAAACATTGTTTTTCCTGAAGCAACGGATGAAAGAATTATTACTGCAGCATGCAGATTGGCAAATGAAAATTTAGTTAGACCTATTTTGATCGGAAATGTAAATAAAGTAAATCAGTTAGCGGAATCGCTTGATGTAAATATTGCTGGTTGTGAAGTAATTAATCCAACTGATTATGGAAAATGGAATGAGATGGTCGATGCCTTCCTCGAGCGGAGAAATGGACGAGTACAAAGAGAAGAAGCGGAACATGTGTTAAAGGACGAGAATTACTTTGGCACAATGTTAGTTCAAATGGAAGAAGCAGACGGATTAGTTAGTGGTGCAGTTCATTCTACATCAGATACTGTGCGTCCCGCTTTACAGATTATCAAAACAAAAGAGGGTATTAATAAAACATCAGGTGTTTTTGTCATGGTACGAAATGATGAAAAATATATTTTTGCTGATTGTGCGATTAATATCGCTCCAACGAGTGAAGATTTAGCTGAGATCGCTGTTGAGAGCGCTAGGACGTCTAAACTGTTTGATGTTGAACCACGAGTAGCAATGTTAAGTTTCTCAACAAAAGGATCAGCTAAATCCGAAGAAACAGAAAGAGTAATTGAAGCAGTTAAATTTGCAAAAGAGAAACAACCTTCCTTAATTATTGATGGAGAGTTTCAATTTGATACAGCATTTGTTCCAAGTGTTGCGGCTAAAAAGGCTCCTGATTCTGAAATTAAAGGAGATGCGACAGTATTTGTTTTTCCGAGCTTGGAAGCTGGTAATATCGGGTATAAAATAACAGAGCGACTCGGTGGATTTGAAGCGGTCGGTCCCATTTTACAAGGTTTAAATAAACCGGTAAATGATCTCTCAAGAGGATGTAGCACGGAGGATGTCTATAAATTGGCATTAATTACAGCAGCGCAGGCGGAATAAATAGTGTGGAGTTTCAGGGCAAAAAGGTTTGTGCATAGAAAAATTCAGAACTATGATTTAAATTTCTTTCGACTGATTTTGTAAGCTTGATTACTAATTTTCATAAACTGTCCAATGACTTAAGTTGATAATTTATCGGTTAACCTAGATGCTGCCCCGTTGATTTTCGCCTTCGGGCAGTGGCACATCCTTAGTGCATGCTTCAGCCTTCGCTGCACAGGACGTGCTAGCTGCCGGCGTTGGTCACAAATCTTTATGGTGGGACGAAAACGTAGCTACAGTCCCAGGACGTGACCGCTTTTAGCTTCTAGGAGTCGACTGTCCTCCGGCTCTAATCAACTATTGTGACAGTATCAAGCTGCGTAGATGTTACCTTCACCATTACAGCGAAGGAAATACACGGAGACTCCTGTGGGAGGAAAGGCCTCGGTGAGACTACGCAGGAGCGTAGCGACGAGGAGGCTCATCAGCCGCCCACGGAAAGCGGAGTGTATTTCCGTAGCGGTATTTTACTTTGCAACTTGTCTACATTTTCGCAGCGAAAATCAACGAAGCTGTTACTAGTATTTATATTTTCACTACTGCACAGTATACTTCAATTGTGAATTACAATCCCTTGTTGATGTAGCACATTCTAGAGGTTTATCTGTAAACGTCTGCTTTTGAGATGGAATATTTTAGGTAAATCAAATTCATTTATTCTATAAAATTTTGTCATTCCGTTTATGCATTTGTTCTAGGCGTTTTTTAAAAATTTCCTTTTCTTCAGGGATTAGTTCACTGGCTGGATGATCCCCTGTTTCAAGCTGGTGTTGTATTTTTTCGATAAGCCCTTTAACAGTAAAGTCAATTTGTAACAATTCACTGATTGATCCCATTACGTTTGGGTTAACTTCGGGATATTCATATTTCGTCTTTTTTTCTTGCTTGCTTACTTCATAAAATTTTTTAACGATGCTAGCACGCTCAAAACTGCTTCCTTCCACATCAATATAAATCTGAACCGCTACACCATTTCTAACTCGCCGTTGTGAAATGCCGGCAAATTTTATCCCATTAATACTTAAATCATAATCTCCAGGACAATAAGAGCCTTTAATTTCATAGGCTTTTATTTCATTTGTATATTCCTTGAAAAGATAGGTAACCAATTGAAACATAATATGATAACCTTCATGTATAGAGATTTGCTTATTACTTGGTAAGATAAGTGAAATATTAAGAACATCTTTATCGATTAATACAGCGAGCCCTCCCGAGTTACGAATAATTACATTATAATGTAAGCTCCTTAAATATCTTACCCCATCTTCAATACAAGGCAATCTTGAATCGGGGATACCAAGAACAATGGTACGATCGTGAACCCATGTGCGGATGGTCGGAGCTACTAATTTATTTCCTACAGTAGTTGCAATTGCATCGTCAATAGCAAAAGATGCTAGCGCATTATTTGGCTCATTAAATATTGTTCTCTTAGGTGAATGATCTAAAAATCGAATCGTTGAATGTTTAATAATTTCAAAAATATTTTTCACAGTTAGACTCCTTGTTTTTACGATGTTTAAACGTGCACGAAACTATTATATAATAGAATCTAATAGTATGAAAAGAAACGGGTGATCAAGATGTATAAAAATAAACAATTGGATGAAGTTAAAGTTTTTAAAGATCCCGTTCATCGATATGTACGTGTTAGTGATCAAGTAATATGGGACCTAATTGCCACTCCTGAATTTCAGCGGCTTAGAAGAATAAAGCAATTAGGGACTACATATTTGACATTTCACGGTGCAGAACATAGTCGGTTTAACCACTCTTTAGGCGTATATGAAATTGTTAGAAGAATGATTAATAAAATGGAGTCACATGAAGGGTGGAATAAAGAAGAACGGTTAGTTAGTTTATGTGCAGCATTACTCCATGATTTAGGTCATGGTCCATTTTCACATTCCTTTGAAAAAGTGTTTTCCCTAGATCATGAACATTTTACAAAGAAAATTATTTTGGAAGATACGAATGTACATGCAGTATTGAGTCGGGTTGAGCCGGACTTTCCTATAAAAGTTGCGCAAATTATTGATAAATCGTATGTTGATAAATTGGTGGTTAGTATGATTTCGAGTCAAATTGACGCAGACCGAATGGATTATCTATTGAGGGATGCATATTATACCGGAGTTAGTTATGGTCAATTCGATATGGAGAGAATCTTAAGGGTAATGCGTCCAACTGAAGATCAAGTTGTCATTAAATCAACGGGAATGCATGCTGTAGAAGATTATATAATGTCCCGTTATCAAATGTATTGGCAAGTCTACTTTCATCCTGTAACACGTAGTGCCGAAGTGATCTTGACGAAAATTTTTCATCGGGTGAAACATCTTTACGAAAAAGGATATCAGTTCAAGATGAATCCAACTCCACTCCTTTCTTTTTTTAGAGGAGAAGTAAAAATAAATGATTATTTACAGTTGGACGAATCTGTAATTAATTATTACTTTCAGCAGTGGCAGCATGAAGATGATGAAGTACTTCGAGATCTTAGTTCCCGGTTTGTCAATCGGATTTTATTTAAATATATAGAATTTAAACCGGAGAAACATATGGATAAATATGAAACGTTACAAAACCTCTTTCGTGAAGCAGGAATTGACCCAGATTATTATTTAGTTATCGATTCTTCTTCAGATTTACCGTATGATGTCTACCGTGCGGGAGAAGAGCGGATTCCAATTTATTTACAAATGCCATCTGGAGAAGAAAAAGAATTATCAACACACTCTGTTATTGTGGAAGCAATAACTGGAAAAACTAGAGAAGATCATAAAATTTATTTTCCAATTGAAAAAATCAAGATGATACAAGATACTAAACGTAAAGATGAGATAATTGAGCTGTTATATTATCGTTAAATATTGATTATGATACAATGTGAATAAAATACGATTAAAAAGGAGGAGCCTTGACATTATGGAAAATAATAAAAAACCGAAACAACAATTCACAATAATTAAGGATGATTCAACAGATGGACATGGCGGATACGGGATGGGCTCTATTTCTTTAGAAAATATGTCATCTGTCATTGTTGATCCGGTGGAAAATAAAGCCTATGTCGATATGGATGCAATGCATGCTAGAAGTGATATTGAACGCCGTGTTCGCTACTATTCTGATCGAAACGAGGTGCCAGACGGTCGTTTATATTGGATAGTCTGGGTCACTGTTGAGAATGGAGAAAAGGGTCCATATTATTCCGGAGTTGCTGCAAGTGAACTTCGTGTGGATCGTCCAAATAAAAAGGCATATAAATCGATGGCAGAACATGTAACCCATATGGAAAAGTCACTAAAAGGAAAAGTAGTTGTCGAGCATATGGATGAACATTCCCGAACGCTATTAGGTGATTTTCTAAAAAGTTTTGATAACAATATGTGGGAAAATTCAAGTGAAGAATTAAAAAATAACTTTGAAAAGTGAACAGATTGTGACAAATAATTAGTCTCAATGTAAATTCTTGTACTTTAGCTTTATACTTTGTAAGATAGAGATACATGGGCTACAAAGAATTGCTAGGACACTAAAGAAACCGACTCAAAGACGAGTCGGTTTCTTTATTTTGCCAGCTTGTTAGCTAAGCAAGAGGCATCAATCGTTACAATCATGCCAATCGTAAAATAGTTGCGGTTTACATATTTTTTCATGTTCATTAAAAGAATGTAAAAAGCGTCTCATTAAAATTTCTCTCCTTCTTTTTTTAGATTAGAAATTTTGGTCATGCGAGAATGTCTAAAGTTATCATCGAAATGGCATAATGTTTTGTTATCATTCCATAACGGCAATTAACTGAAAAGGTCGAAAAGCCGTTTAAGGAGTCCATCTTCCTTTTCTTGGTTTTGTGGTTGCTCATTCTTAGGAAGATGTGTCGAGCAATAATGGGTAGGTTCTGTTCCTTTTTCGAAATAGGATGTTCTTCTTGTCTCACAATCATTCGTTGCTAACATACCGGTTTCAGGGTCGATCACTCTTTCGACAATGCCCTCAGGAACATTAAAATTATAATCTTTATCCAAAGAATGAGCGGCCTCCATTGTTTCTGCCCATATGTTTTTAGCGACAGATTTTTCACTAGCAAGTTGTATCGGTTGATTGTCGTCATAACCCGTCCAAACGCCAGTTACAACGGATGGGCTAAATCCAATCATCCAGCTGTCTGAATCGGTCGTTCCAGACTTGCCTGCGTAAGGATGATTGATTTTATCGATAATAGAAGAACCTGTTACTTCCATATATCCATTTAATCTTCTGTCAAACATTCCTTGCATTAAATGAGTTAAGATAAAAGCTTTTTTTTGATCGAGAATTTGTTTCTTAGCTGGATCTTCTTTTTCATAGATAATTTTTCCTTTATGGTTTTCAATTTTTTTAATTGTATATCCGTTAACTTCTTCGCCCCCATTTGCGATTCTCCCATATGCTTGTACCATTTCCAAAAGAGTAATTGAGGCGCTTCCGAGTGCAAGGGATGGAACAGCTGGTAAGTCACTTTTAATTCCAAATTTTTTTGTAGTTTCAGCTACGATATCTGGGCTTAGAAAAAGGTTTGTTTTAACGGCATAAATATTGTCGGATAAAGCGATAGCTTGAGCTAAAGAAATCGGTTTGTTAGCGTAATATCCGTTATAATTACTAGGTTTATATACATTTCCTTCATCCATTACAAACGCAGTTGGCTCACTTAAAAGCATTGTCGTTGCTGTATACCCATTTTCGAGTGCAGCGTAGTATAAAAAAGGCTTAAAGGTAGATCCGACCATCCTTTTAGCGTCTGTAGCACGATTGAAAGGGCTTTCCTGGTAGTCTTTACCGCCTACTAAACTAATAATCGCACCATCGTGAGGATCCATAGAAATTGCAGCTATTTCGAATTCACTTTTTGAATCGAGATGAGCTGCGACTTTTTTCTCAAGTTCTTTTTGTAAATGTTGATCCAATGTTGTATAAATTCGGTAGCCACTTGTTAAAATTGTTTCCTCTTTTCCATTTAAAATTTGTCTTGCTTCCTTTAACACGACGTCTTCAAAGAAAGGCGCTAACGTATCGTTTGTGATATTTGGCTTATCGAATTGGAACTCTTCTTTTTTTGCGTTATAGTAAGCCGCTTGTGTAATGATATTTTCTTGTAATAGCAAATTTAATATAAATTCTTGTCGCTTAAAGGCATTTTCTCTATTGTTAAATGGTGAATAATATGTCGGACCTTTAGGGACTCCGGCAAGCATGGCAGCTTCTGCAAGTGTTAAATCTTTAGCACTTTTCTCAAAATAAACATGACTTGCAGCTTCAATTCCGTAAGCTCCATGGCCATAATAAATTGAATTCAAATACCCTTTAAGTATTTCGTCCTTCGAATAAAACATCTCCAGACGAATGGTGTAAAACGCTTCTTTTATTTTTCTAATCCACGTTTTTTCATGAGTGAGATACAAATTTCGGGCATATTGCTGTGTGATGGTGCTGGCGCCTTCTTTTAATCTAGAAGAGCGGATGTTTTTAACGATAGCACGCATGATCCCTTTATAATCAAAACCATGATGTTCATAGAAGTTTTTGTCCTCGGCCTGAACAGTTGCTTCGATTAGTAAAGGTGATATGTCATCCAAACTTAATTGTTTGTGATAGCTGTTCGTATTTTCAATTTCTTTATCATTTTGATCGTATAACACGGTAACATACTCATTGGATAAATCTGGAGGTCCAAGAATATAACTTGCGGTTAGAATGGATCCAATTGTCAATACAATAAAAATTCCTGTATAAAAAGTTAATTTACTAAGTGACTTGATAACCTTCATAATTGCCAGCCTCATTTTTGTTCAGTTATGTACATTATGGTAAAAATTTATTAAAAATAAACGGATTCCTGTTAATTTTGTTATTTTGGTTCTTTTTGTGTGAATGGAAAAACAGTGTATTTATCGCTATAATAAATGGATACAATACAATTTTAAGGAGCGCCAATGAAACTTGTAAAAAAAGACATCGCAGTCGAACTTCGAACTGTCATCGATGACCGAGGAGAAAAAGAACTATCGATTATCAAGCAGATAGGAAATTACGTAAAGAAAGAAAATATTGAAGTGATATCATTTATAGAAAAAACAAACGAATTTGGTGACGTAGAAAACCTTATCACGATTCGACCGAATAAAATCAATATAAAACGTTCAGGGAAAGTATCGATGAATCAACAATTTATTAAGGGGAAGGAGACGGAATGTCTTTATCGTCACCCATATGGTTCATTTCTTTTAGAAATTATGACAAAATCAATTACACACCAATCATTAGCAGATGACCGAGAAGGAAAAGTAATTATACAATATGATGTTAAAGTGAATAAAGAAGAAAGTAGGTATCATCATTTAACACTTACCTACATGGAGGCGAAATTAAGATGAATGCGTTAGTTAAAGTGGAGGAAACACTTAAAAAAGAAATTATAACAGCTATTGAAAAAGCTGACTTGGCCAAGGAAGAAGAAATTCCAACTATTCAATTAGAGAAACCGAAAGAAAAAGTGCATGGAGATTTTGCTGCGAATATTGCGATGCAGTTAGCGAGAATTGCTAAAATGGCTCCAAGGCAGATTGCGGAAAAAATAGTAGATCATATTGATAAGGAAAAGGCAAATGTTAAAAAAGTTGAAATAGCGGGGCCGGGATTTATTAATTTTTTTATGAAACAAGATTTTTTAAGCACTATTATTTCTACTATTTTAGACCAACAAGAAAACTATGGACGAACAGATGCGGGAAAAAATAAACGTGTACAAGTCGAATTTGTTTCAGTTAATCCGACAGGGGATTTGCATTTAGGGCATGCACGTGGAGCTGCATTTGGTGATGTACTATGTAATGTGTTTGACACAGCTGGTTATGACGTAGAACGTGAATATTATATTAATGATGCTGGTAACCAGATAGATCAACTTGCAATCTCAATAGAGGCAAGGTATTTAGAGGCACTTGGTAAAGAAAGTACAATGCCTGATGATGGATATTATGGTGAAGATATAATAAAAATTGGCAAACAGCTTGCTAAAGAATATAAGGATTCTTGGTTCAAAAAAGAGCGAGATGAGAGACTAGCATTTTTCCGAGATTACGGACTCAAATTTGAGTTAGGGAAAATAAAAGAAGATATGGATGCATTTGGCGTCCAGTTTGACAACTGGTTTTCGGAAATGTCTCTTTATAAAAATAACAAGATCGCAGAGACGTTACAACAACTGGAGGAGAAAGGATACACGTATGAAAAAGATGGAGCAATTTGGTTTAAGTCAACAGCTTTTGGTGATGACAAAGATCGTGTCCTCATTAAGCAAGATGGAAGCTACACATATTTAACGCCAGATATTGCGTATCATAAGGATAAATTGGAACGCGGATTTGATAAAATCATTAATGTATGGGGGGCAGATCACCACGGGTATATCCCTAGAATGAGTGCTGCGATTCAAGCACTTGGTTATCCGAAAGAGAAAATGAGTGTGAGTATCATCCAGATGGTAAACGTTTTGGAAGATGGGGAAATTGTTCGCATGAGTAAACGTACAGGAAAAGCAGTCGCTCTAAGAGAATTGATGGAGGAGGTTGGAGTGGATGCGGTTCGTTATTTCTTTACGATGCGCTCAAATGACTCAAAACTTGATTTTGACCTTGATTTAGCCCGTTCTGAATCAAATGAGAATCCTGTTTACTACGTTCAATATGCGCATGCTCGGATTTGTACAATGTTACAACAAGCAGAAGAAAAAGGTTTTAAATTGGAGGCTGATTTTGATTCGACATTGCTTACTTCAGAAAAAGAAACAGCGTTATTAAAACAATTGGCAGAGTTTCCTCAAATGATTGCTGATGCCGCCAAGAGGGAAGCTCCAAACCGGGTAACTCAGTATGTTTACGACTTGGCTTCGCATTTACACAGTTTTTATAATGCAGAAAAAGTGATAAATGAAGAAAATGAAGCCTTGACCAATGCTCGAATTGCGTTGATGAAAGCAGTACAGATTACGATTGCAAATGCGTTGAAAATTCTTGGAGTAACTGCTCCTGAGAAGATGTAGAGCATATTTATTTTTTGAAAAAGATTCCTTAAAGTGTGTGCAAAAAGGAGGATAAAAAGGATCAAGAAGTTCGAGGCGGCGCAGTTTCGAGCAAAGGAATGTATACATTTAGATACATGGGTAGCGGAGAAACAAGCATTCGTGCGAAATTCGTAGTGTCATTTTTACCGGACTTTTTGAACATCCTTTTAAATATGAAACAAAGAATCCGCAATATCTTTTAAACTTATTTTGAAATGATTGAGCGGATTCTTACTCTATTGTTAATAGAAGTTTTGGACAAATCTACCAGTAATATCTACGACGAAATAGATTTAACTAATAAATAGTAACAAATAAAGTTGACTGAATGATCATTCATGTTTTATGATAGAGTTAGTCACACTTTATTAAGGGGGAAGAAAATGAAGTGTAAACGTTAACAAATAATGATAAATAAGAGGAGGAGCGCGGGTGGATACGTTTTTACTCATTAATTGGATCGCTTTTATTGCGGTTACAGCATATGGTATTTTTCTATTTGCGAAAGTGGTTGCAACAAGGATAGCATTTATTAAGCTTGGTAAAAAATCCGAATTTGATCTTGCATTAAAAGAGCGTTTGCGTGATGTTTGGCATATTGTATTTGGCCAATCCAAGTTACTGAAGGATAAAAAATCGGGTATTATTCATGTCATGATGTTTTATGGCTTTATTCTTGTCCAGTTTGGTGCTATAGATATGTTTGTTAAAGGGCTTTCACCAGGAAGTCATTTGCCATTTGGATCGCTTTATCCAGGATTCACTTTTTTTCAAGAGCTAGTAACATTAACGATTTTAGTTGCAGTTATTTGGGCTTTTTATCGTCGTTATATAGAAAAACTAGTTCGCCTTAAAAGAGGATTTTATGCTGGTCTTGTTCTTATTTTTATTGGAACATTGATGGTCTCTGTTTTATTTGGAAATGGTATGTTACAAATTTGGCAGGGTGAACCTGCGACATGGACAGAGCCTGTTGCTAGTTTAATAGCGCTTGCTTTAGGCTGGCTATCTCCAACTGCTGCAATGGTTTTATTTTATGTGGCATGGTGGGTTCATACGATTACGATCTTAGCCTTTTTAGTTTATATTCCGCAGTCGAAACATGCTCATTTAATTGCTGCGCCGGTAAACGTATTTTTAAGTAAACGTGTTCCGGGTAAATTAAAAACGATTAGTTTTGACCTTGACGAGGAATCAGATGAAGAAGATATTTCCTTTGGCGTCGGAAAAGTAGAAGATTTCGATCAGCTTCAAATGCTTGATTTTTATGCGTGTGTTGAATGCGGACGCTGTACAAGCGTTTGTCCGGCTGCAAATACCGGAAAAATGTTATCACCGATGGATATCATGATAAAATTGCGTGATCATTTGAATGAAAAGGGTGCAGCTGTTACAGGGAAGGCCCCTTGGGTTCCGGCGTATGCTTTTGGAAGTAATGGACCAAATAAATATGCAAAGATGGGTCGCGATGAAGCTACTGCAGAAATAAGTCAAATTAGTATGATCGGGGATGTCATTACTGAAGAAGAGTTAGCAGGTTGTACAACGTGTCGAAATTGTGAAGATGCCTGTCCAGTGATGAATGAACATGTCGGCCAGATTATTGACATGCGTAGATATCTTGTGATGACGGAAGGAAAAATGGATTCAGAAATCCAACGAGCAGTCATGAATATTGAGCGTCAAGGAAATCCGTGGGGGTTATCTAAAAAAGACCGGATTAAATGGCGTGAGTTGGATGAAGATGTCTATATTCCAACAGTGAAAGAACTTAAAAAAGAAAAGAAAGATTTTGAATATTTATTTTGGGTTAGTTCGATGGGAGCTTACGACAGTCGAAGCCAGAAGATCGCAATTGCATTTGCAAAGTTAATGAATAAAGCAGGTATAAGTTTTGCAATTTTAGGAAATAAAGAAGCGAATTCTGGAGATACTGCACGTCGAATAGGAAATGAATTTTTATTTCAAGAAATTGCAGAGAAGAACATTAAAGAATTTGAGAAAAATGGTGTGACGAAAATCGTTACAATTGATCCCCATGCTTATAATATATTTAAAAATGAATATCCTGATTTTGGCTTTAAAGCAGAAGTCATCCATCATACACAAATGTTATATGATTTAGTAATGGACGGAAAATTAGATCCAAAGGGAAGAATTGAGCATCGATTAACGTACCATGATTCTTGTTATTTAGGAAGGTATAATGGCGTATATGACCCACCAAGAGAAATTTTAAAAGCAATTCCTGGAATCGAATTAGTTGAAATGGTTCGAACTCGGGATAATGGAATGTGTTGTGGTGCAGGTGGCGGACTTATGTGGACAGAAGAAACAACTGGCAACAGAATCAATGTTGCCCGTACGGAACAAGCATTGGAAGTTAACCCTACAATGATCTCAAGTGCCTGTCCATTCTGTCTAACGATGTTAAGCGATGGAACAAAGGCAAAAGATGTTGAACAAGATATTGGAACGATGGACGTTGCCGAAATCTTAGCATTATCTGTGTTTACTAAAGAAACAGTAAAAACTGCATAATTAATGGAAAAGGGAGTCCTTGTGACTCCCTTTATTTTAAAATAATTCACGTAACGTTTTTCTCCTTATTATACTCAACTTTTGCACCAATAAAGTGAGTGCTAAAAGATACTCGGATTAATATCTTAAATCATTAACTTTAAAATGTTGAGTAGTATTCAAACATACTCAAACTACCATAAAATATGGTCTAAGTTCACAAGATATACTTCCGTACTTAAAACGAATATATTTGTACTTTTTTGATTGAGCGTTCGCTCGACAAAAGAAAGCGATGTCATGTATAATGTAATTAACAAATTTTTCAAGTGACATTTTGTAAAGGAGATGTTCCAGTTGCGAAAAACAGTAATTGTATCGGGTGCGAGAACTCCATTTGGTCGATTTGGAGGTGGCTTAAAATCACTTACTGCCTCAGAGTTAGGTGGAAAAGCGATCCAAGCGGCAATTGAAAAGGCTGACATTGACGTTGGGTCTGTTGATGAAGTAATTATGGGAAATGTTCTTCAAGGTGGTCAGGGACAAATCCCTTCTAGACAGGCAGCAAAAGAAGCGGGGATTCCATGGAGTGTTAAAACAGAAACGATCAATAAAGTTTGTGCTTCGGGTCTTCGAAGCCTTACATTAGCCAACCAGTTAATCCGGTTAGGTGATGAAGAAATTATTGTTGCTGGTGGAATGGAAAGCATGAGCAATGCCCCGTATATTTTGTCAGATGCTCGTTGGGGGTACCGGATGGGCGATAAAAAGGTAGTCGATACAATGGTTCATGACGGATTAACATGCTCCTTCCGTGGTGTACATATGGGAACATACGGAAATAGTACAGCGGAAGCTTTTGAACTAACTCGTGAAGTTCAAGATGAATGGGCTTATCGCAGTCACAATCGAGCAATAAAAGCGATGGAAGAAGGGAAGTTTTCTGAAGAAATTGTTCCAGTAGAAGTGCCACAGAGAAGAGGGGAACCAATTATTGTTGCAGAAGATGAGGCACCTAGGAAAGATACGACAATTGAAAAATTAGTAGGACTAAAGCCCGCTTTTGATAAAGGTGGTACAATTACAGCGGGAAATGCTCCCGGGGTCAATGATGGAGCCTGTGCCTTTGTTGTGATGTCTGATAGTAAAGCTAAAGAACTAGGTAAGAGACCATTAGCAACTATCCTTGCTCAAGCTGAAGTAGCAGTAGAGGCAGAAAACTTTCCGCAAACACCAGGACTTGTTATTAATAAATTACTAGATAAAGTGGGAAAGACAAAAGATGAAATTGATTTGTTTGAAATTAATGAAGCATTTGCAGCGGTCGCTTTAGCGAGTACAAAGATTGCAGGTTTAGACCCTAACAAAATAAACGTAAACGGTGGAGCAGTGGCTCTTGGACACCCGATTGGTGCAAGTGGAGCACGAATTGTTTTGACCTTAGTACATGAATTGATACGACGTGGTGGTGGCTTGGGAGTTGCCGCAATTTGTAGTGGAGGCGGACAAGGAGACGCTATATTAATAGAGGTACCAAAACAGTAAGGGGGCAAATTTCGTGGAGGTTAAAAAAATTGTTGTCATTGGTGCAGGTCAAATGGGTTCAGGGATTGCACAAGTATGTGCTCAATCAGGATATGACGTCTTATTACAGGATATTAATCAAGATGCCGTTGATCAAGGGATCAATTCCATTCATGCATTATTAACTAGAGCTGTAGAGAAAGGGCGAATAACAGACGTTGAAAAAGATGGTACATTAAGCCGTTTAAACACTTCAACAGACTTAGGGGATGTACATGAGGCTGATTTAGTTATTGAAGCCGTAATTGAAAATCTTGATGTGAAAAAAGAATTGTTTCAACAATTAGATAACATTGTTCCGGCGCATACGATATTAGCAACAAATACTTCATCTTTGCCTATTACAGAAATTGCTGCTGTCACAAATAGACCCGAAAAAGTTATCGGGATGCATTTTATGAATCCTGTTCCGATAATGAAATTGGTTGAAATTATCCGAGCGCTTCAGACGGATGATGAAACGTATGAAAAGATCGAACATGTTACAAAAGAGTTGAATAAAACCTCTGTGACAGTGAATGATTTTCCGGGGTTTGTAGCAAATCGAATTTTAATGCCAATGATTAACGAGGCGATTTATACCGTTTATGAAGGAATAGCTACCGTCGAAGATGTGGATACAGTAATGAAGTTAGGGATGAATCATCCGATGGGTCCTTTAACGCTTGCAGACTTTATCGGGCTTGATACTTGTTTGTATATTATGGAAGTGTTGTATGAAGGGTTTGGAGATAGTAAGTACAGACCTTGTCCGCTTTTACGTCAATATGTACAAGCAGGCTGGTACGGGAAAAAATCAGGTCGAGGCTTTTACACGTACGCTTAAGGTTTTGTACAATATCCATAAACTGTGACATAAAAGTCTACTTGTTATGTTATGTATCAACTCCATATCCAGTGGGGCAACTCATATATTGTGAAATGACTCGACATCTTTGAAATCGACTCGACATCTTGGAAAATGACTCGACATCTTTGAAATCGACTCGACATCTTTGAAATCGACTCGACATCTTGGAAAATGACTCGACATCTTTGAAATCGACTCGACGTCTTGGAAAATGACTCGACATCTTTGGAATCGACTCGACGTCTTGGAAAATGACTCGACATCTTTGGAATCGACTCGACATCTTTGGAATCGACTCGACATCTTGGAAAATGACTCGACATCTTGGAAATCGACTCGACGTCTTGGAGATCGAGTCATTCTTTCCTAGTGATAATTAAATCGTTATGTCGCAGTATCCTTCAACTACGACAAAAAAGAAATTAAAATCTACGTAAAGAACGAATAGAATATAATCCATCTAGAAAGTGAGGATATGCTTATGGATATCCATTTAACAGATGAACAAAAAATGATCCAGAATTTAGTACGAGAATTTGCAGAAAAAGAAATCAAGCCACAAATTGAGCAAATGGAAAAAGGTATTTTTCCATCTGAGATCATTAGAAAGATGGGCGAATTAGGGTTAATGGGTATTCCAATCCCCGAAAAATATGGGGGTAGCGGAATGGATTTCACATCGTATATTATAGCGATTCATGAGATTTCTAAAGTAAGTGCAACTATAGGTGTAGTCTTATCGGTTCATACCTCGGTAGGTACAAATCCTATACTTTACTTTGGAAACGATGAACAGAAACAACGTTATTTACCTAAATTGGCATCAGGGCAATATTTGGGAGCATTTGCATTAACGGAACCGCAAGCAGGATCTGATGCAGCAAATATAAAACTACGGGCTAGAGAACAAGATGGCGACTATATACTTAATGGTTCAAAAATGTTCATAACAAACGGAAAAGAAGCAGATACGTTTATTACTTTTGCAAGAACTAGTGAAACAACTGGTTCAAAAGGGATTAGTGCATTTATTGTCGAGAAAACGAATCCCGGACTGCAAATCGGAAAAAGTGAAAAGAAAATGGGATTACATGGTTCCAGTACGGTTTCGTTAAATTTTGATCAATGTAAAGTAAGAAAAGACCAACTGCTTGGGAAAGAAGGAGAAGGCTATAAAATTGCGATGGCCAATTTAAATATAGGCAGAATAGGTATTGCAGCACAAGCTTTAGGAATTGCCGAAGGAGCTTTAGGACACGCTATTTTATATGCAAAAGATCGTGAACAGTTTGGAAAACCGATCTCACACAATCAAGGGATTGCTTTTAAATTAGCTGATATGGCAACAGAAGTTGAAGCTGCAAAACTATTAGTGTATCAAGCCGCCTATTTGATCCAGCAAAATCGGCCTTGTGCAAAAGAAGTTTCCATGGCTAAACTCTTTGCTGCCCAAACAGCAAGGAAGATTGCGATAGAGGCTGTACAGATTTTCGGAGGATATGGTTATACAGAAGATTATCCAGTAGAACGATATTTTAGGGATGCAAAGGTAACTGAAATTTACGAAGGAACGAATGAGATACAACGAATCGTAGTTACAAAAAATTTACTTAAATAACAGGGGGATTTTAAAAATGTTTTTTCAATTAACGGATGAACAAAAAATGTTGCAAAAGATGGTGCGAGACTTTTCCTTAAATGAGGTAGAGCCAACTGCTGCAGAAAGAGACGAGGAAGAACGTTTTGATCGAGAAATATTCGATAAGATGGCAGAGCTTGGTTTAACAGGAATTCCATGGCCGGAGGAATATGGTGGAATTGGATCTGATTTTGTAAGTTATTGTATAGCCGTTGAGGAATTGTCACGTGTATGTGCTTCTACCGGAGTGACATTATCTGCCCACGTATCGCTTGCGAGTTGGCCTATATATAAATATGGTAACGAAGAACAAAAGTTAACATACTTAAAAAGATTAGCGGAAGGTTCTGCACTTGGAGCATATGCTTTGTCTGAACCAGGAGCTGGAAGTGATGTAGCGTCAATGAAAATGACAGCAGTTAAAGAAGGCGACGATTATATTTTAAATGGAAGTAAAGTGTGGATTACCAATGGCGGTGTCGCTGATATTTATGTCGTTTTTGCAAAAACAAATCATGATGCAGGTCACCGTGGAATTAGTGCCTTTATCGTAGAAAAGGGAACAGAAGGTTTTACATTTGGGAAAAAAGAAAAAAAACTTGGAATCCGTTCTTCTCCAACGACAGAATTAATTTTTGAAAATTGTCGTATTCCTAAAGCTAATCTTTTAGGAGATGAAGGGGAAGGATTTAAAATAGCGATGACGACGCTTGACGGGGGAAGAAGTGGGATTGCTGCTCAGGCAGTTGGTATTTCGCAAGGTGCTTTAGACGCTGCTATTGAATACGCTAAAGAACGTGAACAATTTGGAAAACCAATTGCCCATAATCAAGGAATTTCTTTTAAGTTGGCCGATATGGCTACAGAAACAGAAGCTGCCAGACTATTAACATATAAAGCTGCTTGGTTAGAAAGTGAAGGATTGGATTACGGAAATATCTCGGCGATGGCTAAGTTATTTGCTGGTGATGCTGCAATGCGCCATACAGTGGAAGCGGTTCAAATTTTCGGTGGGTACGGATACACGAAAGATTATCCGGTAGAACGATATATGCGTGATGCTAAAATTACACAAATTTATGAAGGAACAAATGAAATTCAAAGACTTGTTATTGGGCGATCTGTTACGAAATAAATGAACAAAAGACAATGGGGAGGAGGGAAACAATTATGTGTTCAGATACCATTTTATCTTCAATAAAAGATTCAACACTAGTAGAAAAACGCAGAAGCCAGATTATTGCTGGAGCCTTAACTTTATTTAAAGATAAAGGTTTCCATCGAACAACGACTAGAGAAATAGCGAAAGAATCTGGCTTTAGTATCGGAACTTTATATGAATATATTAGAACAAAAGAGGACGTATTATTTTTAGTTTATGAAGCGATTAATGACCATGTATATAAACATCTTGAGAAAGTAATTGGTTCTAAGGAACCGTCGATACAAAATTTAATTTATATTATTGATTCGTATTATCGTCTAATGGATGAAATGCAGGATGAAGTTATTATTCTATATCAAGAAGTAAAGTCACTACAGACGAATGTAAAAGGTATTGTGTTAAAGAAAGAGCGAGAAATGGTCATTATGCTTAAAGAAGCAATTATGACTTGTGTATCTGGCACATTGGTAGAAGAAGAAATAGAACTTATTGCAAATAATATTTTTGTTCAAGGACATATGTGGGGATTTAGACGCTGGATGTTGCACCGGAAATTTACAATCGATATGTATATTGAGATGCAGACTAATTTTGTATTACAGTCTTTAGGAATAAAAGATTATTAGTTTCTAGGATTGGCTTTGTGAGTCAAGATAAAGAGGGGGTATAATTCAACAATAAGTGAAGGTGCAGTCCCCTTCAAATTGCAACTGCAATTAGTGGGGGTTAACCTTCACGGTCTTGATTTTGATGTATTCTTTAATTACGGATATAGGTGCTCCCCGGAAGTTAAAATTAAATAACTCCTACTCCAATTTTTGATGACAAGTTGATTAAACAAACAGTTGATCAAAACGTTTAATCAATACTTAACGAAGCTAAACAAAGAAGAGCAGAAGCTGCTTGATTCATGAGATAATATGAAGCAAAAGTATAATGGAGATATATTTATATTTTTGGTAAGAATAAAGAATTAACTATCGATATTACAACCACTTCTTTGTCCGGTCTAAAAATACCTAAAGTTGTTTTCCCCCCACTACTCCGATTGGGGAGATTGCTTAACATGGCTAATGAAAGAGAATGTACCCGGTGAATTCCCATATACGGATGGTGTATTTCCTTTTAAACGAGAAGGTGAAGATCCTACGAGATAATTTGCGGGTGAAGGTACTCCAGAACGAACAAATCGAAGGTTTCATTATTTATCTAGAAGAAAAGGCTATCTACAGTTTTTGACTCCGTAACTTTATATGGAGAAGCCCCTTCCTATGAGCCGGATGTTTATGGAAAAGTTGGGGAAAGTGGAGTAAATGTATGTACATTGGATGTTATGAAAAAATTGTACGATGGATTTGATTTAACGGATCCACAGACTTCTGTTTCGCAGATATTTTAAAAGAAGATCAAGAGCAAAACACTGTATAATCTCAACAGAATTTACACTAAGAATGATGGGCGATATTCAACAGTATTTATTGATTATCAAGTGCGAAATAATTATTCAATTTCTATTTCGGGCTACCATATTGCGGATGCTGGCGCAAATCCAATTACAAATACAGAATCTTAAAAATTTTCACGTAGATAATAAAGGAGTGAAAAATTAAGCAATCGAAAAGCTAAAAAAAGTTACTAATTAAAATGGAAATATATTTGCTGAATTAATGGATACCGTAAAAGTTGTAAGCCTTGGTCAAATTAGTGAGGTTTTATATGAAGTGGGCAGACAATATAGAAGGAATATGTATTGTCAAATGTTAAATTAAATATCGGCGTATTCGTAGCCGATATTTATTTTTTTATAGAAAAATACAACTAATTTCTTGACTAAATTTCTGAAATAGCTATCATATTTTCATGACACTTGATTATAATCTAAAGAATAGTTTATACTACAAAATTATTAGTGTTAATAACTATTTAACAGTAAGAATATTGATAACTTTCTTACTGTATAGGTGCAACTTATTTTTATTATTATTAAAGGATGTGCATAGAAGTGGGCTTAGAAAAGTATAGTGATGATAAAATTCAAAAAATGTCTATGATTGAACTTGCAAATATTATTTTAGCGGATGAGAAAAAAGAGTTGAATTTTCTAGATCTCTTTGCAAAAGTTGCCGAATATAAAAGTTTTACCCAAGAACAGCAAGATGATTTGCTGGCTCGCTTTTATACAGATCTGAATGTTGATGGTCGTTTTACTACATTAGGATCAAATATATGGGGCTTAAAAAGATGGTACCCGGTTGATCAAACAAGTGAAAAATCGTTAGCGGAATCAAGGAAGAGAGATCTGGAAGAAGAAGAGTTAGAAATTGAACTGCTCGATGAAGAACTAGTGGATGAAGAAGTTGATGAAGAGGAACAACTATATGAAGAATATGATGATTTAGAATATGAAAATTATGATGAATAATTTATTCCCTAAGCTGGTAAACTGAATTTTAGTGAACATTAAATAATATATTACATTGAGTATATCTTGACATTTACCAGTATAATGAGTAAAATTTTTATTGGGCTATACAAGAAAAAAGAACTCGTCAAATGCGTTTCCCCTGATTGGGAAACGCATTTATTATTTTACACATGAATGAAAGGGAAAGAGGGTACAAAATTGACAAAGTATATTTTTGTAACTGGTGGGGTTGTTTCATCTTTAGGAAAAGGGATTACTTCAGCATCATTAGGTAGATTGCTGAAAAACCGTGGACTAAAAGTAACACTGCAAAAATTTGACCCATATTTGAACGTCGATCCAGGAACAATGAGTCCCTACCAGCATGGGGAAGTATTCGTAACGGAAGATGGAGCGGAAACAGATTTAGACCTAGGTCACTATGAGCGATTTATTGATATTAATTTAAATAAATTTAGTAATATTACGACAGGAAAAGTATATTCAAGTGTTATCCGTAAAGAACGTGATGGGGAATATAAAGGAGCTACCGTTCAAGTTATTCCTCATATTACGAATGAAATAAAAGATCAAGTATATAAAGCAGGTAAAGCAACAGAAGCCGATGTTGTAATTACCGAAATTGGTGGGACTGTAGGGGATATTGAATCCTTACCATATTTAGAAGCCATCAGACAGATTAAGAGCGATATTGGCCGTGATCAGGTCATGTATATTCATTGTACACTCGTACCTTATATTAAAGCAGCTGGTGAGATTAAGACGAAACCAACACAGCATAGTGTAAAAGAGTTACGTTCTCTTGGAATACAACCAGATGCTATTGTACTACGTTCCGAATTTGCAATAAGTGAAGAAACAAAAGAAAAAATCGCCTTATTTTGTGATACGAGAAAAGAAGCTGTAGTTGAGATGGTGGATACGGATATACTTTATCAAGTACCAATTGCTCTACAAGAACAGAATTTAGATGATTTAGTATGCAGTCATTTAGGATTAGTTCCAAAAGAAGCAGATATGACAGAGTGGAAAGAACTTATTCGCAAAGTTAGAAATTTATCACGAACGGTTGAAATTGGTCTAGTCGGGAAATATGTAGAATTACCGGACGCTTATTTATCGCTAATAGAGTCACTAAAACATGCCGGATATATATATGATACCGATATTTGTGTACATTGGATTAATTCTGAAACATTAGATAAGGAAACGATACATGAAGAACTATCAAATGTAGATGGCATTGTTGTACCTGGTGGCTTTGGTACAAGAGGAATTGATGGTAAGATAGAAGCGATACAATATGCGCGTGAAAATAATGTTCCTTTTTTAGGGGTCTGTTTAGGAATGCAGCTAGCCGCTGTTGAATTTGCTCGCAATGTAATTGGATTAGAGGAAGCTCATTCTGTAGAGATTAACCCAAACACACCGTATCCTATTGTAAAGCTAATTGAAAAACAAAAAAATAATAACGAAATGAGTAATGGATTAAGATTAGGTTCTAAACAAGTTATACTTTTAGATAATACAAAAATAAAAGAAGCATATAATGGAGCAGATAGTGTTGGTGAAAGACATCGCCATCGTTATGAGATTAATGCTGAATACCGTGAACAGTTTGAATCTAACGGTCTCATCATTTCCGCTGTTGGTGAAAAAGCAGAATTCATTAAAGCAATTGAACTAAAAGATCATCCATGGTTTGTTGCATGTCAATACCATCCGGAATTTAAATCAAGACCGACTAAAGCACATCCATTATTGGAAGGATTTATTGATGCAGTGGTTGAAGGGAAATATAATAAATAACATTTGTTTTATTTATTTAAATTGATCATAAACAAGTGAATGGATAGTTGATAAAATTATTTGTTGTTTTGACACAAGATCCATAAACTGCGCAGTTAAATACGCAGTTGATTTTCGCTCCGGGCAGTACGCGCATCCTTAGGGCACGGCGGTCTGCCACTGAAGCAGAAAACCACTGTTTCTGAGTTTCAGACACGTGCTTTTCCCTCAGGAGTCGACTGCCCTCCACTACAATCAACTAGATCGATGACAGAACATTTATCATCCACTGCACCGGCGGAGGAAATACATGGAAACTCCTGCGGAAGGAAAGGCCTAGGTGAGACAACAAAAGTCGCGCAGCAAGGAAGGCTCATCAGCCGCCTGCGGAAAGAGGAATGTATTTCTGTAGCGGTAGTAAATTACGGTCCGAATTAACTGCACAGTTTTCTGCAACAATGAAGATGATAAAACAACAAAACTTTCGAAAGTAGCTAATAAGTGTAAACTACAAGTTGCACCTTGATAATGGACTTGGTATTCTTATGATATGCTTATAATTGAAATTGTCTAAAAACAAAATTAAAGGAGCTGTTCAATATGTCATTAGTTTCGATGAAGGAAATGCTTAATATCGCCAAAGAAAAACAGTATGCAGTAGGTCAATTTAATATTAATAACCTTGAATATACGCAAGGAATCCTTCAAGCTGCCGAGGAAGAAAAGTCACCTGTAATTCTTGGTGTATCTGAAGGTGCCGCAAGATATATGGGTGGATTTAAATTGGTAGTAGTAATGGTAAAAGCGTTAATGGAAGAATATAAAACTACGGTTCCTGTAGCAATACATTTAGACCATGGTTCAAGCTTTGAAAAGTGTGCAAAAGCAATTCATGCTGGATTCACTTCAGTTATGATTGACGGCTCTCATCTACCGCTAGAGGAAAATATTGCTTTAACTAAAAAAGTCGTTGAACTTGCCCATATCCATGGCGTTTCCGTTGAAGCAGAGCTAGGACGTATTGGGGGACAAGAGGACGATCTAGTTGTTGATGATGCAGAAGCAATGTATGCAATTCCTTCCGAATGTGACCAACTAGTTAAAGAAACAAATGTAGATTGTTTCGCCCCAGCACTTGGTTCTGTTCACGGACCGTATAAAGGTGAGCCTAATTTAGGTTTTGATCGTATGGAAGAAGTAATGAAGTTAACGGGTGTTCCGCTCGTATTACACGGCGGTACTGGAATACCATTAAAAGATATCCAACGTGCTATTTCATTAGGTACTGCTAAAATTAATGTAAATACCGAGAATCAAATTATGCAAACAAAGAAAATTCGTGAAGTATTAGCTGAAGATCCAGATGTTTACGATCCAAGAAAATATATGGGTCCAGGGCGTGAAGCAATAAAAGAAACAGTTATTGGTAAAATGCGTGAGTTCGGATCTACGGGGAAAGCATAAACATTTGATAAATGATTTATCTCATTTGAAGGGAGTTGTTATATTATGAAATTTTTTATAGACACTGCAAACATTGACGAAATTCGTGCTGCACATGAATTAGGAGTTTTGGATGGAGTAACAACCAATCCTACTCTTGTTGCAAAAGAGGGTGTATCGTTTCATGACCGTTTACGTGAGATCACTAACGTTGTAACGGATAAATCTGTAAGTGCTGAAGTGATTTCAGAAGATGCAGCAGGGATGATCAAAGAAGGAAAAGAACTTGCTGCTATTGCTCCAAATATTACGGTTAAAATTCCAATGACGTTAGAAGGATTAAAAGCGGTAAAAGCTTTAAGTGATCTAGAAATTGAAACGAATGTGACGCTTATTTTTAATGCGAACCAAGCGCTACTTGCTGCGAGAGCAGGCGCCACGTATGTTTCTCCGTTTTTAGGACGATTAGATGATATAGGTCATAATGGAATGGAGTTAATTGCAACAATTTCAGAAATTTTTACGAACCATCAAATTAATTCAGAGATTATTGCAGCATCTATTAGACATCCTTTACATGTTACAGAAGCGGCTTTAAACGGTGCACATATCGCCACAATTCCTTATAAAGTATTAGCACAATTAGTGAAACATCCGTTAACAGACAAAGGCATTGAACAATTTTTAGCAGACTGGAATCAAGCAAAAGACCTTTAATGTTGTGTTAGAAACTTGGCAGATAAGAAACCAGCATGGCGGGCAGGGGCATGTCGCCACCATCTATCATGAAAATGTTTTCATACAAAAGTATAAAACGTTCTTGACTCGCATAAGTGCAACTAAGGCTTTCGCCAAGACTTGGCGATAAGCCAAGTTTTCTAACCTTTATTTTGTAATGAACATCAATCGTTTGGCTTTTTAGTGAAAAAGTGAGGGTTATAAATGGAAAAAATAATCGTTGAAGGTGGCCGGGTTTTACAAGGGACTGTTAGAGTTAATGGCGCTAAAAATAGTGCTGTAGCATTACTTCCTGCTTCTATATTAGCTGATTCAACAGTTACCATAGATGGGTTACCTAATATTTCTGATGTAGAAACTCTTAATATGATTTTAGAGGATATTGGTGCGAAAATAACGAAGGATTCTAATCAAAAGTTACATATTGATCCGTCGGCTATTGTTTCTATACCACTTCCGAATGGAAAAGTTAAAAAGCTACGTGCCTCTTATTACTTTATGGGAGCAATGTTAGGCAAATTTAAACGAGCAGCCATAGGATTACCCGGCGGCTGTTATCTTGGCCCAAGGCCAATCGATCAGCACATTAAAGGATTTGAAGCTCTCGGTGCTAAAGTAAAAAATGAAAAAGGGGCTATTTACTTACAAGCTGAAGAACTGACAGGAGCAAGAATTTATTTAGACGTTGTAAGTGTCGGGGCAACGATAAATATTATGCTGGCTGCAGTCCTAGCTAATGGGAAGACGACGATTGAAAATGCTGCAAAAGAACCTGAAATTATTGATGTGGCAACGTTACTTACGAATATGGGTGCTAAAATTAAAGGGGTCGGGACAGATATAATCCGAATTGAAGGTGTTGAAAAATTACACGGTTGTAATCATACAATAATTCCTGATCGTATCGAGGCTGGTACGTATACAATTTTGGCAGCTGCTCAAGGGAAAGAAGTAGTTATCGATAATGTCATTCCAGAACATTTAGAGTCTTTGCTTGCTAAGCTAAGAGAAATGGGTGTATCGATAGAGCAAAGTGATGAACAATTATTGGTAACTACTAAACCATCCCTGGCTAGTGTAGATATTAAAACATTGGTTTATCCTGGTTTCCCTACAGATCTCCAGCAGCCATTCACCTCACTTTTAACAAAAGCAGAAGGTACAAGTATTGTTACGGATACAATTTATTCAGCCAGGCTAAAACATATTGATGAGTTAAGACGTATGAATGCAAAAATTAAAGTAGAAGGCGGCTCAGCAATTATTACAGGTCCTTCTACATTGGAAGGCGCTCGAGTAAAAGTCTCTGACCTTAGAGCAGGAGCCGCACTAGTTATAGCAGGTTTAATGGCAAATGGAATTACAGAAATAACTGGTATTGAACATATTGAACGAGGGTACGAGAATATGATTGAAAAATTAGTAAATCTTGGTGCGTCTATTCGTCGGGAACAAATGAGTGAAGCGGAACTAGAACAGTTAAAATCTATTAAATAATTTAATTCGCTAAATTTATAAGGGAGTTGTAACGATGGAAAGAAGTTTAACAATGGAATTGGTTCGTGTCACTGAAGCAGCAGCTTTATCTTCAGCTAGATGGATGGGAAGAGGGCAGGAGAATGAGGCAGACGATGCTGCAACAAGTGCAATGCGTACAGTTTTTGACACAATTCCAATGCGTGGAACAGTTGTGATCGGTGAAGGAGAAATGGACGAAGCCCCAATGCTTTATATTGGAGAGAAATTGGGTACGGGTGAAGGGCCATTAGTCGATGTAGCAGTAGATCCTTTAGAAGGTACAAGTATTGTTGCTAGAGGATCATGGAACGCTCTGTCTGTTATTGCAATTGCAGATGGTGGTAATTTACTACATGCACCTGACATGTACATGAAAAAAATAGCTGTTGGACCTGAATCTGTAGGGAAGATAGATATAAACGCACCGACAATTGATAATTTACGAGCTGTTGCAAAAGCAAAAAATAAAGATATTGAAGATGTTGTCGCAGTCGTTTTACATCGACCACGTCATGAAAAGTTAGTAGAAGAAATTCGAAAATCTGGTGCAAGAATTAAATTAATTCAAGATGGTGACGTTGCAGGAGCCATGAATACTGCATTTGATAAAACTGGTGTTGATGTATTATTTGGAATCGGTGGTGCTCCAGAAGGTGTGCTTTCAGCAGTTGCTTTAAAATGTCTTGGTGGAGAAATCCAAGGGAGACTAATGCCATCAAACGATCAGCAAATTGAAAGATGTAAAAAAATGGGCATACCTGATATCGATCGTGTTTATTATATGGATGATTTCTGTTCAGGAAATGACGCAATATTTGCAGCAACAGGTGTTACAGATGGTGAACTACTAAAAGGTGTGCAGTATAAGGGGCAAATAGCAACTACCGATACAGTTGTTATGAGAGCAAAAAGTGGTACAATCCGCTTTATATCCGGACAACATAGTTTAAAGAAGAAACCAAACCTAGTAATGGAATGATAACTTTTTTTGCGCCAGGATAAAGTAGAGTTGAATATAAGATAAATAACATGTATGATATATCTACTAAATATTTTTGTGTAATCCGTTTTAAAATGAACGAACTTGCTCTGAATATATTAAAGGATGAACATGCACACATAAAATAATCTCCATTCGACTCCTCTTTTCTAAACGCATGTGCTGCGTTATTCTATTAAAAATTTCTATATCTCTCAAAGAATAAATAAAACTTTTCTAACGATTTTATAATGATATAACTCGACTTCGTTCAAATAACAAAACGTACCTGAAAAAATTAAGAATAGGTGTGGTGATGAAGTGTCCGAAATAACAATTTCTCACTTAGAAGACTTAACGCTAAAAGAATTATATACGTTAGCTCGACAATATAAAGTTTCATATTATGCAAAGTTAACAAAAAAGGAATTAATATTTGCTATTTTAAAAGCCCAAGCTGAAAAAGATGGTTATTTGTTTATGGATGGAATATTAGAAGTCATTCCATCTGAAGGCTTTGGATTTTTACGTCCGATTAATTACTCCCCGAGTGCGGAAGATATCTATATATCTGCCTCACAGATCCGCCGCTTTGATTTAAGAAACGGTGATAAAGTTTCTGGAAAGGTAAGACCTCCAAAAGAAAATGAGCGCTATTACGGCTTACTTCATGTAGACGCTGTAAATGATGATGACCCGGAGACTGCTAAAGAGCGAGTTCATTTTCCAGCACTGACTGCTTTATATCCTGACAGATGTATGAAATTAGAAACAAAAGCCCATAATTTATCCACAAGATTAATGGATTTAATGACTCCGGTCGGCTTTGGACAACGTGGATTGATTGTAGCGCCGCCAAAGGCTGGAAAAACAATGTTGTTAAAAGAAATTGCAAACAGTATTTCTACCAATCAACCAGAAGCAAAATTAATAATTTTACTTGTAGATGAACGACCGGAAGAAGTAACAGACATCGAACGGTTTGTACATCCAGATGTGGATGTAGTCAGTTCTACATTCGATGAAGTTCCAGAGAGCCATATAAAAGTCTCCGAACTTGTGCTTGAAAGAGCGATGCGTCTAGTGGAACATAAAAGAGATGTTATAGTTCTTATGGATAGTATTACAAGGCTTGCCAGAGCATATAACTTAGTTATCCCGCCAAGTGGAAGAACGTTGTCAGGTGGGATTGATCCAGCTGCCTTTCACCGTCCAAAAAGATTCTTTGGCGCAGCTAGAAATATTGAAGAAGGTGGAAGCTTAACGATTTTGGCAACGGCTCTTATTGATACAGGTTCACGTATGGATGATGTAATTTACGAAGAGTTTAAAGGCACTGGAAATATGGAACTGCATTTAGACCGCAGTTTAGCAGAAAGAAGAATATTTCCATCCATTGACATTTTACGTTCTGGTACGAGAAAAGAAGAGTTACTCGTTTCTAAGGATCATTTAGAAAAAATGTGGATGATTCGTAAAACGATGCAGGATTCTCATGACTTTACAGAACGCTTCTTAAGAAGATTAAAGAACACAAAAAATAATGACGAATTCTTTCAAATGCTAGATGAAGAAATTAAAAATAAACGATCACAACGTTAAATGAAATTCTTATTTTAGATTTTTCTCTTTCTTGCATTCAACGTTTTATGCTGTTATAATAACAAGATGTGAGGTAAGATATCGTATATAATTTTATTGTTTTAGTAATACTTTCAATGTAAAAGAGGTGGAAGACATGAAAAAGGAAATTCATCCTAAATATCAAAAAGTTATTTTTCTTGATACGGGATCAAATTATAAATTTTTAAGTGGTTCAACAAGAACTTCGGATGAGAAAATGCAATGGGAAGATGGCAACGAATACCCAGTCATCCGTGTTGAAATCAGTTCAGATACACATCCTTTCTATACAGGTAAACAAAAAGCAGACAGAGTTGGTGGACGTGTAGACCGATTCAAGAGAAAATACAATATGAAGTAAAAATGATAACAGAAAACAGGCAGGATTCTTGCCTGTTTTTTATTCGATAAAATTAGTTTCAGAGTAGCGAAGTAGTGTATACTATAGTAAACATAAATTTGTAATATATTTACTTAAGTATTGTCACTTTTAAATTATGTGGTTGATGAATATGTGCAGTAAATTCGTTTAGTAATTAACCTACCGCTACGGAAATACACTACGCTTTCACCACAGGCATAAGAGCGACATCTGGGACTGCACAAGGTTTGTCCCATCAAATACACCTGTTCAAGTTGCGCTATCGCTGCTTTCGCAGTGTCTCCTTTACTGTTGGGCGGCTGCCTTAGCCCACTTGTGCTATGCGTCTTTAGCCGAGACCTGCCTTCCCACAGGAGTCTCTGTGTATTTCCTTCGCTGGGATAGATTTGTTGGACAAAAGGAAATTCTTTAATTTGTGAATTCAAACTAGCGTAGGCAGAATACGAAGACTCCTACGGGAAGAGCAAACGGTTTTCGATGGGACGAACGATAGTGGCAGTCCCACGTGTCTGAAGACCCCGCAGCGCAGCGATAATTTAATGATGGCCGACTAAAAGTGTCCTTTGTGGACAACGTCGCATCCCCCTTGTCGGGGCAAGAAGGCTGTAAGCCGTGCCCGCGGAAAGCGTAGTATTCTGCCGAAGCGGTTTTCATTACAAATTTAGGTTAAAAGTGATCAAGCACTAAGTCTATATACCGTTTTCGATAAATTAATTTCAACTACTCAACAGTTTAAGGTTTTAGTGGCAAATTGAAGGATGGGCGATATGATCTTTTTTTAGCAGTAAGAATGTATAAATCCTTTCTTGACTCGCATAAGTGCAAGAGGCATTTGCGGTTAAGGCGTGGCGAATACCAAGTTTTCTAAGAAAAAAGCTATATTTTATGATGAATGAGGTGATACTTGTGCTAGAGCGATTACAATCATTGGAAGACCGCTATAATAAATTAAATGAGCTTTTAAGTGATCCTGAAGTTATTAGTGATCCAAATAAATTACGAGAATATTCGAAGGAACAGTCTGATTTAGAAGAAGCAGTAGTTGCATTTCGAGAATATAAAAATACAGTAAGTGAATTAAAAGACGCAAAAGAAATGATGCAAGATGATCTTGATACCGATATGTTAGAAATGGTAAGAATGGAAATAGAAGCGTTAACTGAAAAAAATGAACAATTGGAAGAACAATTAAAAATTCTTTTATTGCCAAAAGATCCAAATGATGATAAAAACGTAATCATGGAAATTAGAGCGGCAGCTGGTGGGGATGAGGCAGCATTATTTGCCGGGGATCTGTACCGGATGTATAGCCGTTATGCTGAAGCGAACGGTTGGAAAACAGAAGTGATTGAAGCTCACACAACTGGTGTTGGTGGATTTAAAGAAATAATTTTTATGATTCATGGTAATGGTGCATTTTCTAAATTAAAGTTTGAAAATGGAGCTCATCGCGTCCAGCGTGTTCCAGAGACAGAAGCAAGCGGTAGGGTTCATACGTCTACAGCAACTGTTGCTGTTTTGCCAGAGGCAGAAGATGTAGAAATCGAATTAAATGAAAGTGATATTCGGGTAGATCGATTTGCTTCGAGTGGTCCCGGTGGACAGAGTGTAAACACGACGATGTCTGCTGTAAGATTAACACACCTCCCTACAGGAATCGTTGTTTCTTGTCAGGATGAAAAATCACAAATTAAAAATAAAGAAAAAGCGATGAAAGTACTTAGAGCTAGACTCTATGATAAATATCAACAAGAAGCTCAAGCGGAATATGATGAATCAAGAAAATCTGCCGTTGGAACTGGCGATCGTTCTGAACGAATTAGAACATATAATTTTCCACAAAATAGAGTAACGGATCACAGAATTGGTCTTACGATTCAAAAATTAGATCAAATTTTAGCTGGAAAATTAGACGAGTTTATAGAAGCTTTACTTTTAGATGACCAAACGAAAAAGCTGGAACATATAGGTGAATAAAAATGAATGTAAAGAAACAATATGAAGTCCTTGAATGGGCTTTTTCTTTTTTAAGAAACCATAATAGAGAAGAAAAAGTTGCAGAAATTTTATTACAGCATCATTTAAAAATGTCTAGAGCAGCTTTTTTTGCCAATATGAGAGAGGATATTTCAACAGCAATTGTTGAGCAATTTGCATCTGATATAAAAAAGCATGCGTTAACAGGAGTACCTGTTCAACATCTAACGGGATACGAATTGTTTTATGGGAGAAAATATATAGTAAATGAGCATGTACTAATTCCCCGATTTGAAACGGAGGAACTTGTTGAACATGTCATATCATTAGTGAATAAATATTATCAGGGTCGTCAATTGTTTATAGCAGACATTGGAACTGGTAGTGGTGTTATTGCTATTACATTAGCGTTAGAACTTCCTAATGTAACAGTTTATGCTACTGATATTTCAGAAAAAGCGCTTAAGGTTGCAAAAAAGAATGCTAACGTTCATCATGCTTCTGTCCAGTTTTTGAAAGGGGACTTTTTACAACCGGTTATTGACTCATCAGTAAATCCCCAGATAATTATATCTAATCCGCCTTATATTAGTGTAGAAGAACGTGATTCGTTAGCAGATACAGTGGGAGAATTCGACCCGGATTTAGCTCTGTTTGCCGATAATAACGGACTGGCTGCCTATAAAAAGATAATAACACAACTAAAAGAAATTCCACCTACCGAATCTCGAAGAATATGTTTTGAAATTGGTTATACACAGTCTTTAGCAATTACTAATATGTTAAAACTTGCTTTTGAGGCGGCCAGTGTAAAAACAATTAAAGATATGAATGGATTAGATCGGATTATTTCAGCACATATAAATTAAATTTCCTTGTTTATAATGAATTGATTTTGCCCATACTGTAAATAACTTTTATGGTGGGGGATAATAAGATGAAAAAGGAAATACTATTTATTATATTCATAGTTTTAACAGGATGTAGTACGGAACCGAACGGAGGAAGTAATATTAACTCTGAAAGCACTTTTCAAACTATTCCGGATGATGCCATTCGCTTGCGGATACTCGCTAACAGTGACTCGGAACAGGATCAGTATATAAAGCGGCTCGTACGGGATGAGGTAAATGAATTTATTACAGACTTAGTAGAAGAAATTGATAATATTGAAGAGGCAAGAGAGTTAATTGCTGACAATGTACAGAATATACGACATATCGTCCAGGAAACGTTAAGTAAATTGGAGGTTTCTGATTCGTTTACTGTTGAATACAGTTCCAATGTAACTTTTCCAATGAAAGTTTATGATAATTTTGTATACCCAGCTGGGGAGTACGAAGCGGTTTTAATCTCAATCGGTGAAGGGAAAGGTTCAAATTGGTGGTGTGTTCTATTTCCACCCTTATGTTTTTTAGACTTTTCGAATGGATCAACAGTTGCAGAAGCAAGCGAAGATAAAGAAGAGACAATTGAAGAAGACACTTCATTGGTGGAAAGTGATGATGACAGCATTTCAGAGGATGACCTGGAAGACCTTGATGATATTGAAAACACTGCCGATGACGAAGTGGAAGTAAAATTTTTTCTATTTGAATGGCTTGGTTTATCATAATTCCAATTAATAAAACATAAGGTAGTAGAAGAAAAAATGAGTAATAGAGGTGGAAGAATGAATATCATTGAAGCTTCTGAAGTAACAAAAGAACGCCTGGAACAATTTTTAGAGAACAATAATCAAATCGATATTAGTTCTTTATTAAGTACAGGTTACGTTGTAGAATATGGTGATAAAATTATAGGTTGCTTTGAGTTAGCCCCAATAGAAAATGGTGCTTATTGGCTGAAACAATTATACATTATTCGAAATGAAGCAGTAAAATTACCTGTATTATTGGAATTTATATTGGTTTTTGCAAAACAAAAGAAAGCAAAAGTCGTCTATGCTCACAGTGAACAACCTGTAACAGACTTATTACTTGAGTCTCTTAGTTTTTCATTACAGACGAGCCAATCTCTTAAATTGCAACAAGCTGTTAAACGCAAAGGTCACTGGTGGTCTTATAAATATGCAAATTAAATATATGGTGAAATTGGTCTACTAAAAAAGCTTGTATGAAAAGTGTACAAGCTTTTTTTATTATTGAAAACTTTTAATATAAAGTCCATGCCAAGGTTTCTACTAAAAAATTGTACATAGGTGCACTCTTCGACTAAAATGTAGAAGAGAAATGAGGTAATTTTCATGGGAACAAAACTTTTAATTGTTGAAGGAAAGTCTGGAAAGAAGCAGGTGATACAAGAAGCGGCTGATCTATTAGTTAAAGGTGAAGTTGTAGCTATTCCTACCGAGACAGTCTATGGTTTAGGAGCAAATGCGAGAGACGAAGCTGCAGTCGATAAAATTTTTAAAGCGAAAGGACGCCCCAATGATAATCCTTTAATTGTTCACGTTGCTTCTAAGGAACAACTCTTTAGTTTAGTAAAAAGCTGTCCTACTTATGTAGAGAAATTAATTGATACATTTTCGCCTGGACCAATAACTTATGTACTTGAAAGTAGTGGAAAAATTGCCTCCAATGTAACAGCGGGTTTGTCAACTGTAGGATTAAGAATTCCTAAGAATGAAATAACGCTGACGTTACTAGAGCAAACAAATTTACCAATTGCTGCTCCAAGTGCAAACTTATCCGGTAAACCAAGTCCGACAACCGCACAACATGTATTAGAAGACCTAGATGGAAAAATTGCTGCTGTATTAGATGGAGGACCAGCCAATGTAGGGTTGGAGTCCACCGTTGTTGATTGTACACAAGAAATACCAGTAATATTACGATTGGGAAAAATTACTCCAGATGATATTAAACAGGTGGCTGGAGAAGTTAAGCTTGCAACAAACATCACAGAAAATACACGAACACCTAAATCACCTGGAATGAAATATAAACATTATGCACCAGATGTTCCGTTAATTCTTGTTCAGGATAATAATAAATTACAAGAAATAATTGATGAAGAAGGAAGTAAAGGAAATCGTGTCGGTGTTTTGACGAGCACGGGTATCACGAATGAAATTAAGGCAGACCAAATTATCATACTAGGTCGTGATGAGGAAGAAATAGCGGCAAAATTGTATGATGCGCTACGTTCTTTTAAACAAAATGAAGTAGATATTGTTGTATGTGAATCCTTTCCGAGAGAAGGTGTTGGAAAAGCAGTCATGGATCGAATTGAAAGAGCAGCGAACAAAATAATTTAATCTAATAATCATCTTAACCATATATCCCTTAAAACATATTCTTTTGTCTTCCTGCATAAATTGTACAAGCAGGTCGCAGGGGGGCATAAATATGTTTTATGGACAATTGAGTGAAATAGGTTCAATATTATTTATGGCATTTGCATTAGGGTTAGATGGCTTTTCAGTAAGTTTAGGAATAGGATTGCAAAATATTCGATTAAGAAGAATTGCTATTATTGGTTTTACAATCGGTTTATTTCATATGCTATTACCATTTATCGGAATCTCTTTTGGTCAATTTTTATCTGTGAAATTGGAATATATAACTTCTGTCATTGGCGGGTTTATTTTAGTATTTATTGGATCCTATATGGCTTTTTCAGCGTTACAGCCTAGAGCAAAATTTATAGAAAACCCGGTTGGAATTCAACTTCTGTCTGTTGCATTTATTGTTAGTATAGACAGCTTACCGGTAGGAATAAGCTTAGGTATTTCGGGTGTGGCGACATTATTGATTATCTTTTTATTCGGTATATGTACAATGATCCTATCTTGGATCGGATTAATTGTAGGTAAAAAGGCACATTCTGTTCTTGGTATGTACAGCGAAATAGTAGGAGGGATTATCCTATTCCTGCTCGGTATTAATGTCATTTTTGCAAGTTAAAAGCCTGAGATCAACTCTTTGCTGAAATAAAACCTTTTTTACTATCTTGTTAACAATCTGAAAAATTTTATGGTATATTGAAACTATGAATTAAAAAGGATGAAAAAAATGAATGTATTATTTGTTTGTACAGGAAATACATGTCGAAGTCCGATGGCTGAAGCATTACTAAAAGAAAAGGCTCCGCATATACATGTTCAATCTGCGGGAATTTTTGCACATCCTAACGATAGTGCAAATAAGAATGCTGTTCGAGCACTTGCCGAAAGAGACCTTCATCTAGCACATTGTGCCCAACCAGTAACTGAAAAACTTTTGAAATGGGCAGATCTTGTAATAACAATGACAGAAGCGCATAAGCAATTATTAATCGATCAATTTCCAAAACATAAAGATAAATATCACACATTAATTGCGTACTCTCTAGGTGAAGAGGACAGCCAAGGCGGGGATATTATCGATCCGTTTGGTGGAGATCTACTTATGTATAAACAGACGTTAGCAGAACTTGAAAATTATATTGATGCATTCATTCACAAATTAGACATATGAGCCAGGGAGACAAGTCGATGAAAAAGAAATACCGATTTAACTTACAATTGAAGCTAAATGGGTTCACTACATTATTAGCCTTAATTACGTATTCGACAAGTGGAAATTAGCGGATGAACGTGTACAAGCTGTCCAGCAAATTTTATCATTAATTACAGCGATTCAAAAAGATGTTACCCTCTTTGTAAGTAAAATTAATAGAAGCAAGCTAAAGAGGAAGCGAAATGGTGAGTTGAAGATATGTCAGTTTCAGTTACAGAAGTTGCTGCTGAAATTGAAAGCATTAGAAATTTAGTTAATCGCCAACTTTATTTTATAGAATCTACCGTAGAACAATCTCAAGGAGTTGCGGCAATTGCTAAAGAAACTTCCGCAGCAACAGAAGAGTAAGTGCAGCAATTACAGACACAGGATACAACGATTCACGCAGTTGATAAATTGGCTCGTGAATTAGAGACGCAAGCTGAGGAATTAAAGAAACAAATTAATCAATTTAGTGTATAATTAGACATTACATGAAATGTCTAAAAGGAGGAACATTGTTGTGAAAGTAATTATTACAGGTGACCATGCAGGTATGACACTCCGCAATGAAGTAACATCTGTACTTGATGAATTAGGCTTTACGTATGAAGATGCGGGAGCCGATTGTACAACATCTGTAGATTATCCGGACTATGCTCTCCCAGCCGCAAAACGAGTGGCAAGTGGAGAGTTTGATAGAGGGATATTCGTCTGCGGTACAGGAATTGGTGTGTCAATTTCTGCTAATAAAGTAAAAGGAATTCGGTGTGCTTTAGTGCATGATGTTTTTTCGGCGAAAGCGACTCGCAAGCATAATGACTCAAATATATTAGCAATGGGCGAGCGTGTTATTGGGCCAGGACTTGCTCGTGAGATTGTAAAAACTTGGCTTACAACAGAATTTGAAGGTGGCCGTCATTTGAATAGAATAAATAAAATTTCAGAATACGAAAATGAATAATCCTTATTTATTAATTGTGAAGTGAGGTCATTTTTTTATGCTTAATAAAATTAAGAGTGACGTAGATCTTATAGTAACAGAATGGTTAAAGACAGATTTTATAAACAACGGAGATTTGTTCGTTATAGGATGCTCAACAAGTGAGGTTGCAGGCGAACTTATAGGTACCTCGGGTAGTGAAAAAATTGCTGAGGTAATTTTTGATGGGTTAAAACCTCTTGTAAAGGAAAAAAGTGTCCATTTAGTGTTTCAGTGCTGTGAACATTTAAACCGAGCGTTGGTGATCGAAAGGTCTATTCAACAAAAGTTACATCTTGAGCCTGTTACTGTTATCCCTGTGCCTACAGCCGGTGGATCGATGGCTTCTTATGCGTATAAGCATTTAAAAGATGCTGTAGTCGTTGAAGAAATTGCAGCAAATGCAGGGTTAGATATCGGGGATACTATGATTGGAATGCATTTAAAAAAAGTTGCAGTTCCTCTGCGATTTGAACAAAAAACAATAGGCAACGCTCGAGTAACTGCTGCCAGAACTCGACCAAAATTAATAGGTGGAACCCGAGCACAGTACCCATCGTAAAACAATTTGCCTCGTACCCAGAGTTTATTATAAAAACTTCGTGTTGAAGAGGATGTTCAAAAAGTCCGGTAAAAATGACACTACTAATTTCGCACGAATGCTTGCTTTTCCGCTCCTTGAAAAAGGGAAATCACTTTTTCTGCGTGCCAGAAGCGTTTCCTTGGAAAAGAAGATCACTTTTCCAGCGTGCCAGATCTTTGCTCATGTATTTAAAAGCATACATTCCGCTGCCGGGAGCTGCGCCGCCTCGAACTTCTTGGTCCTTTTTATCCTCCTTTTTATACGAAAATGAGAGATAAGCTCAATTTTGACACAAAAAAGCATCCTCCCTAAAAAGTAAAATTACTTTTTTTGGAAAATAGTCCTATTTGAATTTGATATATGGTGTTTTTATCCTCCATTCTGTTTTTTGATTGGACTTGAGCTTATTAACTACCAAAATGGAAATCTGGACATTATGGATACTTTCTTCCATTAGACGCTCCGCCAGGGCATCCCTTAATGCGAGGAATACTAATCATCGAAAATGTTGTTTCCTCTGGTAGAAGTGTTGGTCATAGAAATGTACGATCACCAAGCTCTGTAGTATCTATAATAAACAAAGTAATTAATTATTAAACGCCGCACCCCCATTTTCATTCATTGCGGTGTCTGTAAAGACATAGGAGTTTTGAACACGCACTTAAAGGAGACTGTGACGTATTTAGCTGGGTCGTTTCTCGCTGTACTCTTTGTGACCTCTAGATTGTCATAAAAAATATCTTTACTTATGTGACCGTCAGATTAGGAATTCATGAAAAACGGTCACCTAGTGAACCTTTATGTGCCCTTCAGAACAGAAGTCCATGAAAACGTTCATCATGTAACTTATTTATTATGTCGCGGTTTATGGATTTTGTAGAACAATTTTCGGCGAGTCTAAAATAATGGAGTAATTTTGTGCAATTTATGTTAAAATAAATTGTTTTTTGTTATTATTAGTCTATATACATTTATTAGGAGGAACGAAAAGTAAATGGACCATTTAAAACAAGCAGATCCAGAACTGTACGAATCGATCGAAGCAGAAAAAAAGCGTCAGCAGGACAATATTGAATTAATAGCTTCAGAAAACTTTGTATCTGAAGCGGTTATGGAGGCAGCAGGTTCTGTTTTAACAAATAAATATGCGGAAGGGTATCCAGGCAGACGTTATTACGGTGGCTGTGAACATGTTGATGTCGCAGAAGATCTTGCAAGAGATCGAGCAAAGGAAATCTTTGGAGCAGAACATGTAAATGTACAGCCGCATTCGGGTGCACAAGCGAATATGGCGGTATATTTTTCTGTTTTAAAACCAGGAGATACGATATTAGGTATGAACCTAAGCCATGGTGGGCATTTGACACATGGAAGTCCTGTAAACTTTAGTGGAATTCTTTTTAATTTTGTTGAATACGGAGTAGACAAAGAAACAGAACGGTTAGATTATGATGCTATTCTTGCACAAGCTAAAGAAGTAAAACCAAAAATGATTGTAGCTGGTGCAAGTGCCTATTCTCGAACAATTGATTTTAAAAAATTCCGCGAAATTGCAGATGAAGTAGGAGCATACTTATTTGTAGATATGGCTCATATCGCGGGACTTGTGGCAGCGGGACTCCATCCAAATCCTGTACCTTATGCTGACTTCGTTACAACGACAACGCATAAAACGCTACGTGGTCCGCGTGGTGGTATCATCTTATGTAAAGAAAAATACGCTAAAGGTATTGATAAATCTGTTTTTCCAGGTATGCAAGGTGGTCCATTAATGCATATAATTGCTTCGAAAGCAGTATCATTTAAAGAAGTTTTATCAGACGATTTCAAGGAATATGCAAACCAAGTAATTAAAAATGCGAAAGTGTTTGGTGAAGCTTTAACGGAAAAAGGCATTCGTATCGTATCTGGAGGCACTGATAATCATTTATTACTACTAGATGTTTCTAAATTAGGTCTTACAGGGAAAACTGCAGAAGAAGCGCTTGATTCTGTTGGGATCACAACGAATAAAAATACGATCCCTTTTGACCAAGAAAGCCCTTTTATAACAAGTGGAATAAGGGTAGGAACAGCTGCTGTTACTACTCGTGGATTTAAAGAAGAAGAAATGAAGGAAATTGCCGAAATTATTTCTTTCGTATTAAATAATATTGATGATGAAGGTAAAAAGAAAGAAGCTTCTGAACGAGTAGCGCAACTAACGAAGAAATTTCCATTATATGCTTAAAAGTAGAAGACACCTGATTTGAAGGTGTCTTTCTTTAAGTTGGTAAAAACTTCTGGAGAAAATTTTGGACAATGATCGTAGAAAAATGTAAGATAGTAACGGCAAAAAGATTCTATTAACGAAAGGGTGGGCAATATGGGCAATCTTTTTATTCTAGATCATCCATTAATCCAACATAAATTAACAATAATTCGTGACGAAAATACAGGTACAAAACAATTTAGAGAACTGGTAAATGAACTGACTCTGATGATGGGTTTTGAAATAACACGAAATCTATCAGTGAAAGAGGTTGAAGTAAAGACGCCAGTAACGACTGCAAAAGCTCAAGTGTTAACTGGAAAGAAAATTGGACTTGTTCCAATTTTACGTGCAGGTCTAGGCATGGTCGATGGGATGCTTGAATTACTTCCTGCTGCTAGAGTAGGGCATATCGGCTTGTACAGAGATCCAGAAACATTTATGCCTGTTGAGTACTATATTAAATTACCGTCAGATATTTCTGAAAGAATGTTAATTTTACTTGATCCAATGCTGGCTACTGGGGGATCAGCGAATGATGCGATAGACTCCTTGAAAAAAAGAGGAGCTAAATCCATTAAATTAATGTGCTTAGTTGCTGCGCCAGAAGGAGTAAAATTAATTCAAGAAAATCACCCTGATGTTGATATATACCTATGTGCATTGGACGATTCATTAAACGAAAAAGGGTACATTGTTCCAGGGTTAGGAGATGCGGGGGATCGATTATTTGGAACAAAATAATTTACTTGTTGGAGCGATAAAAGATGGGGAACAGAATTAACGTATTATCTATTTTTGGAACGAGACCCGAAGCAATAAAAATGGCTCCTTTAATCCAAGAATTTGAAAGTAGACCTAATGAATTTAAGTCTATCGTTGCAGTAACTGCCCAACATCGCGAAATGCTTGATCAAGTGTTAGACGTTTTTCAAATCCAGCCAGATTTTGACTTGAACGTCATGAAAGACAAGCAAACTTTGGCTCAAATTACTACATCAGCCTTAAATGGATTAGATGAAATAATGAAACAGATTAACCCACATATCGTGCTTGTTCATGGAGATACAAGTACTACATTTGCAGCCTCTTTGGCAGCTTTTTATAATGAAACTACAATTGGACATGTAGAAGCAGGTTTAAGAACATGGAATAAATATTCCCCTTTTCCTGAAGAAATGAACCGGCAATTAACTGGTGTTTTGGCTGATTTGCATTTTGCTCCCACTAATAAAGCGAAACAACATTTATTGGATGAAGGAAAAAATTCAAAGACAATTTTTATTACAGGGAATACGGCAATCGATGCATTAAATTTTACCATTGAGGAAAATTATAATCATCCAATTATTGATAAATTAGCCGATCGTAAGTTAGTATTATTAACTGCACATCGAAGAGAGAACCTTGGAGTAAATCTTGAAAATATGTTTCGAGCCATTAAAAGACTTGTTCATGTACATAAAGATATCCATGTCGTTTATCCAGTCCATTTAAATCCAGCAGTGAAACAAGTCGCTTCACAAATTTTAGGTGATGACGAACGAATTGATTTAATTGAACCATTATCCGTTAAAGACTTTCATAACTTTATGGCTAAGTCTTATATTATATTAACTGATTCTGGAGGGATACAGGAAGAAGCGCCGTCACTGGGTGTTCCTGTGCTAGTACTACGAGATACGACGGAGCGTCCTGAAGGAATTGAAGCGGGAACGCTCAAGATGGCAGGTACGGATGAAAAAACAATATTTGCATTAGCAAATGAACTACTAACAAATCCAGACAGTTATAATAAAATGGCAAAAGCGTCTAACCCATATGGAGATGGAAAAGCATCTGCGCGAATCGCAACTATTATTCGTGATTATTTCACCATCTAATGTAACAAAGGTTGTCTAATGTATGTGATAAGAGGACGTATAATGGTTATCCGTACAGTTAGGCAACCTTTAAACCTATTGTTCATATAGGATCTTTCCTGTATGTACAGTGTTGTATCCAAGTGATTTTAATGAATCGATAAAAGACTCCTTTTGGGTAATCTGTAATAAAATTTGGATAAGTTCTCTGTTTTGTTTAGATTTTTCAATAACTAGATCATAACTTTCCTCTATCATTGATAAAAAATCAATGTTTGCCATTTTAGCCGCATGCTCAGTACCAACTCCTGCGTCAGCTAGTCCATTTGCAATTGCACTTGCCACATCAATATGGCTAGTTACTTCGTTGTGATAACCATTGATTTTTTCACGACTAATTTGGTGTAAACGTAATTGTTCATCTAATAAAACTCTTGCCCCTGCACCTGCTTCTCGATTAATGATTGTTATTTCAGGATTATCAAGATCTTTCCACGAACTAATTTCTTTAGGGTTATTTTTGGCAACAAAAAGCCCTGCATTTCTTTGTAATAAATGAATGACAATAAAAGACTTACTTACTAGAATTTTTCGAATATACGGAATGTTGTATGTTGATGTCTCTCCGTCAAACAAATGGGTACTGACAATATCCGCTTTCCCTTGATACATGGCAATTAGTCCATCCAAACTTCCGCTGTAGGAGCGTAGTGATCGATATTCTATGTTAAATGCTTCGATATGTTTAGCTAAAATATCTAGGCAATTATCTTGTCCACTAATAATGATTGACCGACCTTGTTGATGATGCACCGTTGTTTGTTTAGATTCTGGTTGAGAAACAGTACCTTGATTTTTATACGCCTCTAGTGCACTTCTTTCTATTCGGATTTGTCTACCGACACGATAGGACGGGAGTTCCCCTTTTTTTATTAAATCATAAACGGTCAGCTTCGAAACTTTTAATAGTTGAGCAACCTCTTCAGTCGTTAAAGAGCCATTCTGCATTAAACCAATCACCCCAAAATTGATATTATTACCTTCTAGTTTATCATTATTTCGCTTCTTGACTATAAATTAAATAAAAGAAGTAATTGTTTACTTATGAAACATAACTGAATATAATTAATTATAACTAGATATATCTAATTATAATTGAATGAAGGGATGTATGAAATGAAGTCTGCAAAATTATTTTTTACATTAATATTTGTAGTGTTTTTATTAGTAAGTTGTAGTACAGGGGGTAATAAGGAAAGTACATCCACGAATAAGACGGAAGAAAGTGCAACGAATGAAGATAAATCGGAATTATTTATTTCGGCAGCTGCGAGTTTAACGGATGCAATGGATGAAGTGAAAGAAACTTTTGAAAAGGAATATAATGTAGAGCTTACTTTTAATTTTGCTGGATCCGGTAAGTTAGCTCAACAGATTCAACAAGGTGCAGCCATTGATGTTTTTATTTCCGCCAATGAAAACTGGATGGATACCTTAATGGAAGAAGGATTAGTGAAAGAAGATACGAGGAAAAATATTACTGGCAATAAATTAGTGTTAATTGTCGGGGAGGACTCACCGATAAGTTATGATTCTTTCGAAGAATTAGACAGAAATGATGTAGACGAAATAGCGATTGGAAATCCGGAAAGTGTTCCTGCTGGTGAATATACAAAAGAGATCTTGGAAAACTTAGGAAAATGGGGAGAGCTAGAAGATAATCTTGTATATGCACAAGACGTCCGGCAAGTGTTAACATATGTTGAAACGGGAAATGCCGATATTGGATTCGTTTATGAAAGTGATGCAAAAATTTCAGATGCAGTGAAAGTTATCGCAGAATCTGACCCGGACATGCATGATCCAATAATTTACCCGGGTGCGATTATTGCGGATTCAAAGAATGAAGTAGTTGCCGAGCAGTTCATTCAATTCTTGTTATCTGAAGAAGGGCAAGAAATTCTTGAAAAATATGGTTTCACTAAATAATATTGGGTGATAATGATGGAGCAGATAAACTTTTTCCCCCTTTGGTTATCATTGAAAACGGCGGGAATCTCGACTGTAATCGTATTTTTTACAGGGATTTTGTTTTCATATTTTATTGTGCGGAGGGATTTTTGGGGGAAAAGTGTTGTAGAAGCAATTTTTTTACTTCCGCTTGTGCTACCTCCTACTGTTGTTGGATTTGGACTTTTATATTTATTTGGGAAAAATGGTATAATTGGAAGGTTTTTAAATGATTATTTTGAATTTCAAATTGTGTTCACATGGTATGGAGCGGTAATTGCCTCGATTGTAGTGTCGTTTCCGTTAATGTATCAAAGTGCAACTGCAGCATTTAAGCAGTATGATAGAAATCTAGAAAAAGCTGCATTAACAATGGGAAAATCAAGGTGGGTCGTTTTTTGGACTGTATCTTTTCCGTTGGCATGGCCGGGTCTCTTAGCTGGATTAGTACTAGCATTTGCTAGAGGGTTAGGCGAGTTTGGAGCAACGCTTATGCTGGCTGGTTATATTCCTAACGTGACGGATACCATTCCATTAGCAATTTATTTTGCGGTTGAATCGGGAAAGATGGATGAAGCGAAATTTTGGGTAGGAATTATCGTTGCTTTGGGCTTCTTTGCAATTCTTTGGTTAAATTGGTGGAGTGCTAGAAATATGACGAAACATAGACGATAGGAGATTAGAAAGATGCTCACTGTACATATTAAAAAGCGATTATCTCATTTTATGCTAAATGTTCAATTTACAATAAAAAAGGAAATTGCCGTTCTGTTTGGTCCGTCTGGTTCGGGGAAGACGACGATTTTAAATTGTATCGCTGGTCTAAGCAAAATGAATGACGGCTGCATTAAATTAAATGACAGAATACTAAACCAAAATGGAAAAGTGTTAATTCCGGTTCAGGAAAGAAAAATTGGCTACTTATTTCAAGATTATGCATTATTTCCTCATAAAACAGTATGGGAGAATATCGTCTATGGAATGAAACAGGAGAAGTTTACTCGAAATTTAGTTGATGAGTTAAATTTAACGCACTTACTTAATCAATATCCTCATGAAATTTCTGGCGGTGAAAAACAACGTACGGCATTAATTAGAGCGCTTGCGACAGAACCAGAAATATTATTATTGGATGAGCCATTTTCAGCACTAGATGCAAAAACAAAACAGACTAGTTATGAGCAACTGTTACGTATGCAGAAACGATGGAAGATACCTATTATTTTAGTCACTCATAATTTGGAAGAAGTTAATTTATTAGCTGATAAAGTATTTTATATTGAAAATGGAGTTTTGGTGGAAAACTAATCAATGAAAGCATTTACAGTAAAAAACATTTAATAAACCAGTTGACTGTTGATGAAAAAGGTTGTATCATTATCGTCACATTAGTTAGTTAATTCAAAATAAACTTGCAGATATTTTAGGTGAATTAAAGTGGAAAGAAGTGCTGGAGTTGAGTGATCAGTTAATTTATGTAAATGGTGAATTTGTGGAAAAGGAAAAAGCTGTTATATCTATTTACGATCATGGTTTTTTATATGGAGATGGCGTATTTGAAGGGATTCGAGTATACGAGGGCAATGTGTTTAAATTAAAAGAACATATTGATCGTCTCTATGAATCTGCTCATTCTATTAGGTTAGAAATTCCGCATAGTAAGGAAGAGTTTCAACAAATTATTGTTAATACAGTTGTTAAAAATAATTTATCTAGTGCATATATTAGAGTCGTTGTTTCAAGAGGTGAAGGTGATCTTGGTTTAGATCCGAGAAATTGCGCAACTCCAACGGTCATTGTTATTACAGAACCATTAGCTATCTACTCTGAGAAACTTTATACTACGGGCTTAAAACTAGCTTCTGTCGTTAATCGCAGAAGTAGCCCAGATGTTTTAAATCCACAAATCAAATCACTAAATTATTTAAATAATATTTTAGTTAAATTATCCTCTGTTCAAGCAGATGCTGATGAAGCGTTGATTCTTAATAATCAAGGATATGTAACAGAAGGATCTGCGGATAATATTTTTATCGTTAAAAATGGAGTTATAAAAACACCACCTGTATATTTGGGAGCTCTAGAAGGAATTACTCGTAACGTAATTATTGAGATTGTTAAAGAAATTGGGTATACACTTGACGAAAGTCCATTTACACTCCATGATGTTTATATAGCGGATGAAGTATTTTTAACAGGTACGGCAGCCGAAGTGATTCCAGTTGTAGTTGTAGATAATAGAACGATCGGTAATGGAGAACCGGGAGAGGTCACAAAGAACTTACTAAGTGCATTCAGAAAACGAACTTTAATTGATGGGGTCTCCTGTTATGTAGAGGAGAGTAACACATTTTAACAAAGGTGAACATTACATTTTTGTGAATTTTATACTTTATACTGTAATTTTATAAAATTTTGAGTATAATATAAGAATAACAAAATATATATTATAATATTAATTCAATATATAATTCGATGACGGGAAAAAAGGAATTGGATCAAATGTATTTACAGAGATCTAGGGATGCTGAAAGCCTAGAAATACATCCATTCTGACATCATCCTTGAGTGCTATACTGAACGGATCCCTATTAAGTATAGTCAGGTGTTGCTTGCAAGCACCTGTTATCAAAATCGACTTTACAAGTTGTGAAGTTGTTAAGGCAGTATTTCGTGAGAGTACTGTAAACCTCTGGGTGGTACCGTGAAAAGAGCTCTTTTCTCCCCATGAATCTATTCTGAATAGATTCGGGGAGAAAAGGGCTTTTTTTATATTTAGATGATAAGTTAAGTTGTCAGTAGAGGAAGAAATTTCGTAATATTGCAAACTACATGAAATAATTTTAATTTGTCGCTTTCACATAAATGATGTCAATCAAAACTTTTAAGGAGGAAGAAAATTGAAAGCAGAAGCAAAGCAGTTGCAGGTAGAAGCAAAATTGAGTCCTGAAAAACCGGAAAAACCGAAGACAGGTGCTGATTTATTAATTGAATTATTAGTTGAGGCAGAAGTCGACACGATTTTCGGTTATCCAGGTGGAGCTGTTTTACCAATTTACGATGCAATTTATCGTAGTAACGCATCTTTTAAGCATGTTCTTTCAAGACATGAACAAGGATCTATCTTTGCGGCTGAGGGTTATGCTCGAGTAACTGGAAAGCCCGGTGTTGTTTTAGCTACTTCAGGTCCAGGTGCTACGAACTTAATTACAGGAATAACAGATGCTATGATGGACTCGCTCCCGTTAGTAATTTTTACAGGGCAAGTTGCAAATCATGTTATCGGAACAGATGCATTCCAAGAATCCGACGTCTTAGGGATTACGACACCTATCACAAAATATAATTATCAAGTAAAAAACATCGCTGACTTACCACGAGTAGTAAATGAAGCATTCCATATTGCTACAACTGGAAGACCGGGTCCTGTTGTAATTGATATTCCGAAAAACATATCAGAAGCATTGCCAAGTGATACGTTTGAAACAGACTTTTTTCTACCAGGTTATCAGCCAACTACAAAGCCAAACCCGCTTCAAATTACCAAGTTATCGGAAGCACTAAGTAAATCGAAAAGGCCAGTAGTATTAGCAGGGGCAGGAATTCTTTTTTCCGAAGCAACTGATGAATTGCAAGCATTTGTTGAAAAATATGAATTACCAGTTGTTAATACATTGTTAGGACTTGGAAGTTTTCCTGGATCGAATCCGTTGTCACTAGGAATGGGCGGAATGCACGGATCCTATACAGCGAACATGGCATTGTACGAATGTGATTTGTTATTAAATATTGGTGCTAGATTTGATGATAGGCTAACAGGTAATTTAAAACATTTTGCACCACATGCAAAAGTAGCACATATCGACATTGATCCTGCAGAAATAGGTAAAAACGTTCCGACAGAAATACCTGTTGTTGCGGACGCTAAAAAAGCTTTACAAGCATTATTAAAGAAAAATATTAATAGACCTAATCATCAAGAGTGGAAAGCCCATTTAGAAAAAAATAAGAAACAGTATCCACTTTGGAATGAGCGGTCAGATGAAGCAATTTCACCACAAGGCTTAATAAAGAAAATACATGAATATACCAATGGTGAAGCAATTGTAACCACAGATGTTGGCCAGCATCAAATGTGGGCTGCCCAGTATTACACACTTGATAAGCCGAATAATTGGGCAACATCCGGAGGGCTTGGCTCCATGGGATTTGGATTCCCAGCTGCAATTGGCGCTCAGCTTGGGAGACCAGATGAATTAGTCATTTCTATCTCCGGTGATGGTGGTTTTCAAATGAATATGCAAGAGTTAATGTTACTTAAAAAGTATAACTTACCGGTAAAAGTAATTATTCTGAATAACTCAGCACTTGGTATGGTGAGACAGTGGCAAGAGAGTTTTTATGATGAAAGATATTCAGAATCATTGTTTGATGCAAATCCTGATTTTGTAAAATTAGCTGAAAGTTTTGGCATTCGAGGAATAAAGGTTGAAACAGACTCTGAGGTAGAAGCAGCATTGGAAGATATTTTATCTCATGATGGCCCTATTGTTGCAGACTTCAGAATCATTAAAAAAGAAAAAGTCTATCCAATGATTGCTCCTGGAAAAGGTATACATGAAATGATAGGGGTGACGAAATGAAACGAATTATAACAGCGACCGTTCAAAATCGCAGTGGTGTACTAAATAGAATAACTGGAATGTTGCAACGAAGACAATTCAATATCGCAAGTATTTCAGTTGGCGAAACGGAGGTACCAGGGATCTCTAAAATGACGCTAGTAGTTGAGGTTAGTGACAATCAAAAAATTGAACAATTAACAAAACAATTAAACAAACAAATCGATGTTATAAAAGTTTCAGATATTACAGATAATGCGATTGTTGCCAGAGAGCTTGCTTTAGTCAAAGTGGCTTGCTCTCCTCAGCTAAGTAATGAAATACAAGGGCTTGTTACACCATTTCGGGCAACGGTAATTGATATTAGTAAAGACAGTATGACGATACAAGTTACTGGAAAACCGGAAAAGATAGATGCGCTCATTTCTCTGCTACGTCCATACGGTATTAAGGAATTAGCGAGAACAGGTGTAACAGCTTTTTTACGAGGACACCAGCCACAGGCACAAGTAACAGAACTCAATCAATTTTCTGTATAGTAATCAGCCGTTCTAAAAAACTACTTACGGTGTAGCGAAAAGCCCTTTTTATCAGGGTGGTTCGCACAATAGAATTCATATTTTCTTATTTGAAAATAAATAAAATATAGCATATATGCAAAAAGGAGAATTCATCTATGTCGAAAGTATTATACGAGAAAGATATTAACAAAGAGGTACTACAAGGGAAAAAAATCGCTGTTATCGGATATGGTTCACAAGGTCATGCACATTCACTGAACTTACGCGATAGCGGTCATAATGTAGTGATTGGAATTAGACCAGGAAAGTCACAGCAAAAAGCAGAAGAAGATGGTTTTAACGTGCTACCGGTTGCTGAAGCTGTTAAACAAGCAGACATTGTAATGGTTCTACTACCAGACGAATTACAAGCAAAAGTTTATGAAGAAAGTATTAAAGACAACTTAAAAGAAGGCAGTGCCTTAGCATTCGCACATGGATTTAATATTCATTATTCCCAAGTTCAACCACCAGCAAATGTGGACGTATTCCTAGTTGCTCCAAAAGGACCTGGACATTTAGTCCGTAGAACATTTGAAGAAGGTGCAGGAGTACCTGCATTATATGGCGTTTACCAAGACTATACAGGTAATGCGAAAGAAATCGCATTAGCATATTCAGCTGGCGTGGGCGGTGCTCGTGCTGGAGTTTTAGAGACAACTTTCCAAGAAGAAACAGAAACTGACCTTTTTGGTGAGCAAGCTGTCCTATGTGGTGGACTAACAAGTCTAGTAAAAGCAGGATTTGAAACTCTAACAGAAGCAGGTTATCAGCCTGAGGTAGCATATTTCGAAACATTACATGAAGTTAAGTTAATTGTTGACTTAATGTATGAAGGTGGGTTAGAGAACATGCGCTATTCTGTTTCTGATACAGCTCAGTGGGGTGACTTTGTATCCGGGCCACGTGTCATTAATGAAGATACAAAAGCGCGCATGAAAGAAGTGCTAGCAGATGTACAATCTGGTGAATTTGCGAAAGACTGGATCTTAGAAAACCAAGCAAATAGACCGCGTTTTAATGCAATTAATGCGAGAGAAAAACAACATCCAATCGAAGTAGTTGGAAGAGAATTACGTGAATTAATGCCTTTTGTAAAAAATCCATTGAAATAATTGAAGCAATAGAGGTGAAATATTTTACCACGACATTAAGAGATGGTGAATAATCACCGGGACTAAATTTAAATAAGTTAGAAAAATTAGAGATTGCAAAACAATTAGACCGCTTTGGGGCAGGTAAGAATGGAGGCGGGATTCCCCGCTTCCTCCAAAGGTGATTTTGAAGCAGTAAGATGATAGCTGATACGATTAAAGGGTCGTCTGTTACAACAGGACTTGCTGTTCCGTAAAGCCTTACATTGACTCAGCCTGGGATGCTTTATAAGGAGCGGATGAACCATGTTTACATGTATTCTTAGCAACCCCTCCTATCCATATGAAATATAAACTTCAAAAATCCCCAGAAGAGGTCATTGATCTTGCGGTAGAAATGGTTCGATATGCAAGCCAAAAGTTTTCTACTGTTCCAAGTACAATATGGTTCTAACCAGATCCCAACGGCAACAATTGAGTTACAAACACCTGAAAATAATCTTGTGCAAGAAACTTGTACAGGTAGTGGTAGTGTGGAAGCATTTACGCTACACTTGATAAATTGATCGATGAAGATCTTGAACCCTGTAAATCGCTATATTTTTCAAAGGAATTCAGAAGTAATTCGGAAAATAAATCATGTTTAAACCGAGAGGGGCGAAGTGAATGAAGAAAAAAGTGGTTGTCCTTCCTGGTGATGGGATCGGGCAAGAAATCATGGATGCTGCAATTCAAGTACTAAATAAAGTTTCCGATACGTATAATCATAACTTTACATTTGAGCAGTATGAAATTGGTGGTTCTTCTTATGATAAATACGCTGAACCTCTAACAGATGAAACAGTAGAAGCATGTTTACAGGCGGATGCAATTTTACTTGGCGCTATTGGAGGCGAGAAGTGGGATTCACTTCCACCGCATTTGCGTCCAGAACAAGGACTTTTAAAGATTAGAAAAGCATTGAACTTATTTGCAAACATTAGACCTATTAAAGGATTTGCTCCTCTACTACATGCTTCACCTTTAAAGGAATCTGTTATTAATGGCAGTGACATCTATATTGTTAGAGAATTGACTGGTGGTTTATATTTTGGAACTCCTAGAGAACGTCGGGAAGATGGAAATGTTGCAGTGGATACATTACTTTACCATCGAGAAGAGATTGAACGAATTGTAGAAAAGGGCTTTGAAAGTGCAAGAATTAGAAATAAACATTTAACGTCTGTAGATAAAGCAAATGTACTAGAGTCTAGTAGGTTGTGGCGAGAGATTGTAGAAGAAAAGAAAGAGCAGTATCCGGATGTTAAAGTTGATCATATGTTAGTCGATTCTGCTGCAATGAAGTTGATAACAGATCCGACAAGTTTTGATGTAATTGTTACGGAAAACTTATTCGGTGATATTTTAAGCGATGAAGGTTCTGTTTTAACAGGATCAATCGGCATGCTTCCATCTGCTAGTCTATCAGAGACAGTCGGACTTTACGAACCAGTTCACGGATCTGCTCCTGATATAGCTGGTAAAGGAATTGCAAATCCGCTTGGAATGATATTATCAGCTGCTATGATGTTACGTTATTCATTCGATTTAAACGAGGAGGCTGAGAGAATAGAACAGGCAGTAGAGAAAAGCCTAGAACAAGGTTATCATACAGCAGATTTAAATATTAATAATGGCGTTGAAGTGGATACAAAAAAAATGACAGAAGTTGTCATTAGCAATTTGTAGTCAAGGGCTAAATAATTTTGGAGGTGTTCACATGGGAAAACCAAAGACGATAATTGAAAAGATTTGGGAGAAAAAAGTCGTCCATGAAGAAGAGGGGAAACCCGATTTAATATATATCGATTTACATTTAATCCATGAAGTAACTTCTCCACAGGCATTTGAGGGACTTAGATTAACAAACCGTAAAGTACGTAGGCCAGATCTAACTTTTGCTACAATGGATCACAACGTTCCGACGAAAAATCGTGAAACAATAGAAGATCCAATTGCAAAACTTCAACTGGAAGCTTTGGAGAAGAATTGTAAAGAATTTAATATTCCGCTTGCAGATATGTTTCACCCTGATCAAGGAATTGTCCACGTAATTGGACCTCAGCTAGGTTTAACACAACCAGGTAAGACAATTGTTTGTGGAGATAGTCATACATCGACACATGGGGCATTTGGTGCGATTGCATTTGGGATCGGGACGAGTGAAGTAGAGCATGTATTTGCTACACAGACACTTTGGCAAGATAAGCCAAAAACATTGAATGTCCGTGTAGACGGTGATTTAGGCCCCGGTGTAACTGCAAAAGATCTTATTTTAGCGATTATTGCAAAATATGGTGTACGTATGGGGACTGGGTATATCATTGAATATACAGGAGAAGCAATACGAAAAATGTCGATGGAAGAGCGAATGACTATTTGTAACATGTCGATTGAAGCAGGGGCTCGAGCTGGTTTAATTAGTCCAGATGAAACGACCGTTGATTTCTTACGTGGAAAACGTCATGTTCCTAAAGGGGAAGAATTTGATCAGCTTACCGAAGAGTGGTTAGCTCTAGCAACAGACGATGGAGCAACGTATGATAAAGTACTAACCATCCAAGCCAGCGATGTAGAACCTCAAGTAACATGGGGAACAAATCCTGGTATGGGTGTTCCTGTTAGTGGGTCAACACCTAAACTTTCTGAAGTAGATAATAAAGAAGAAGTTCGGTTAGCATTGGAATATATGGGATTAGAGGAAGACCAGTCGATTACATCTATTGAAATAGATCATGTTTTCATTGGCTCTTGTACAAACTCAAGATTGGATGACCTTAGAAAGGCATCAAGAATTGTAAAAGGGAATAAAGTAAAAGATTCTGTCCGCGCAATTGTTGTCCCTGGATCTTTCTTAGTCAAAATGCAAGCTGAAGAAGAAGGAATCGATCAAATTTTTAAAGAAGCGGGATTTGAATGGCGCGATGCAGGATGCAGTATGTGTTTAGGAATGAATGATGACATTGTTCCTCCAGGAGGGAGATGTGCTTCTACATCTAACCGAAACTTTGAAGGTCGACAAGGAAATGGTGCACGTACACATTTAGTCAGTCCGGAAATGGCAGCTGTAGCAGCAATCGAAGGGCATTTTGTTGATGTTCGCACTTATGAGAAGGCAGTACACTAGGAGGGAATGTCATGGAAGCAATTAAACAACATAAAGGGCTTGTGTATCCACTAGATCGAACGAATGTGGATACAGACCAAATTATTCCAAAACAATTTTTAAAACGAATTGAACGCACAGGCTTTGGACAATTTTTATTTTATCATTGGCGATTTGATGATGATGGGAATAAACGGGATAGCTTTAACTTAAATAATCCAAAATATGAACATGCATCCATTTTAGTTACAGGTGAAAACTTTGGGTGCGGTTCTTCAAGGGAACATGCTCCTTGGTCGTTATTGGACTTTGGTTTTAAAGTCATTATTGCACCTAGTTTTGCGGATATATTTTACAATAATTCATTTAAAAATGGACTTATACCAATAAAAGTAGATGAAGAACAAGTAAATACATGGTTGAAACAAGCCGAGGAGTCCGAATTAACATTAACAGTCGATTTGGAATCAAAACTTATTTTGGATCAAAAAGGACAGGAAATAAAGTTTGAAATTCCTGAATACCATCGCCAAAATTTAATAAATGGCTGGGATGAAATTGCGTTAACTTTACAATTAGAAGAAAAGATTAGTAATTATGAACAAACTAGACTATAGTATTTAGTAAGTGGAATCTTTAGGGAGTGTGGAGTTATTGGGGATTTATTAACGGGTGAAAAAGTTTATAAGGCGTTAGAACGTTTAAAGCCAATCGTCCATCGAACACCATTGATCACATCAGAAACGACAAATAATATTGTTGGAAAAAAAGTGTATTTTAAAATGGAAAATCAACAAAAAACGGGTGCTTTTAAGTTTAGAGGTGCGACCTTTAAATTGATGCAATTAACGAATGAACAACTTGAAAAAGGGGTTATTACTGCATCAGCTGGAAACCATGCACAAGGAGTTGCATATGCTTCAAGAAAATTAGGGGCGCAGGCAACGATTTATATGCCTGAAAAAACACCCCATAGTAAAATTGAAGCAACACAAAATTATGGAGCAGAAGTTGTTTTAACTGGGAGTTCATTTCAAGAAGCGTATGAAGCATCAATGGTTAGACAAAAGGAAACTGGAGCAACATATGTACATCCATTTGATGATTATGATGTGATGGCTGGTCAAGGGACGATTGCAATGGAAATATTAAGACAAGAAGATCGAATTGACACGTTTCTTGTGCCAATAGGTGGAGGAGGACTTATAAGCGGAATTGCGGTAGCTGCGAAGCATGTTAATAAAAATATTCGTATTATTGGCGTTCAAGCAGATCGGATACCTGCAGTTTATAATAGCTACCATCATATTAAACCGACACAACCTCTCCGTGCTGATACAATAGCAGAAGGAATTGCCGTAAAAAACCCAGGTAAGCTCACTTTACCACTTATTAAACAATACGTGGATGATATTGTAACAGTTACTGAAGAAGAAATTGCTAGCGCTATTCTTTATATGCTTGAACGTAATAAGACATTAATGGAAGGCGCTGGAGCAGCTGCACTAGCAGCATTATTTGCACATAACAATTATATAAAATCCAGACATTGTGGTGTAATTGTTAGTGGAGGTAATTTTGATATTGATAAAATACCTCTCATTCAGCAATTAGCTAACAAACATACAGCATAAATAAAAAAGCAATGAGGAAAATTACTCCTCATTGCTTTTTATTTGACGTTTGTTTATTTAAATGTTGAACATCTTCATCTAGGAATCCATCCATGTAATCTGCTACTTCTTCCTCTTCAGTTCCTAACCATTTTTCTTTTAAAAACTGGCTAATCATTAATTGATTTTCGTCATAAAAATATTTTTTATGATCAACTGGTTCCCAGTTTTCTGTAGGTGAATAGAAACGTAATAAATCACCTTGTAATACTTTATCAGACAGACCTAGTTCTTGTTCAACTTTACGTTTTAAGTTCTCTAATTTATCATTCGGTTCAAGTTCCTCACCAGTTTTAGTGTCGTAAAATACACCTCTTACCATCGCATATTCTTCTGTGAAAAAGTCACCATTTCGGAATGCGACTAAACCATTATGATCCTCTGAGAATAAGTCAGTACCAAATTGGATATAGTTTTGCGCATTTATACCTAGTAAATGTAGTAATGTCGGCACTGCATCTATCTGACCAGAATATTTGCTTACAATACCTTCACCATCTACTCCAGGTATTTTAATCATAAATGGTACACGTTGTAGTTCTGCGTACTTAAATGGAGTGATTTCTTCACCAAATAATTCGCTTAAGGCTTGAGTGTGATTTTCAGAAATCCCATAGTGATCACCATAGATCATGATGATGGAATCGTCATAAAGCCCAGCTTCTTTTAAGTCATTAAAGAATTGTTCCAATGATTCGTCTAGATAACGTGCTGTTTGGAAATATCGATCAACTGAACTGTCATTTGTTTCTGCAGGTTCAATTGTTGCGTCCTCTTCATCAATTAAATATGGGTGATGATGCGTTAAAGTCATCATATGTGCGTAAAAAGGTTGCTCCATTGTTTCCAGTATAGGCATTGATTCTTTAAAAAATGGTTTATCCTTTAATCCATACCCAATTACTTGCTCTTCACTCATATCGTAATAAGCTTCATCAAAGAAGTAGTCGATTCCCAGTTGTTTATAGATCTCATCCCGGTTCCAAAAGGATTTACTATCACCATGAAACACAGCGCTTGTATAACCCTGTTCCTGGCTCAAGATAGCAGGTAATGCCTGGTACGTATTTTTTCCTTTTGTAACAAATGCAGCCCCTTGAGGTAAACCGTATAGTGAAGCATCCATAATTAACTCAGCATCCGCGGTTTTCCCTTGTTCAGTTTGGTGGAAAAAATTTTCAAAATACGTAAAGTCTTCTGTTTCATCATGTACTAAAGAATTAATAAAAGGAGTTACTTCCTCTCCGTGTAATTCATAGTCAATTAGAAAGGATTGAAAAGACTCTAAATGAATCTTAATAATATTTTTCCCTTTTGCAATACCGAAAAGTTCTTCATTTGGTTCAGCATATTTATTATCTGTATAATTTTGGACTTCTACAATATCGTTACTATCAGCTAGTACTCTTTCAGTAGATGACTTCAAATTTTGAAGAGTATCATAGATTGCAAAGTTATAAGCACCTAAGTATTTAACGATATAATTTCGATCAAACGTTCTTTTTAAAAGTTGTGGACGATCTGTTTCAGCTAATCCTAGATTAATAGAAAAAACTAGTACACCCAATGCCATAATGATGAGAGGGCGTTTTATTTTCATTCGATCAGCAGACCAAACTTGTTTACTCCAGTTAAATAAAACGATTAAGATCAGGATATCTAATATATAAAAAATGTCTGTCCAAGTTACTAAACTAACAATACTACTTCCTAAACTACCAAAGTTACTCGTTTGAGTGAGTACAGGTAATGTAATAAAGTCACTATTAAATCGATAAAAGACAGCATTTGCATATAATAATAAACTCATTATGGAGTGAATGATTATAATATATCCTCCGACACGTCTACCTCTACCAAAAAGTGCAATTCCAAGAAAGACTAGTGTAGAACTTATAGGGTTGATTAATAACAAGAAATGTTGTAACAAATTTTGTATGTCCAAGTTGAATTCGGTCAAATAGATTACATAGGATTTTAGCCATATGAATAAAGCCGCAACTGTAAAAAATCCCATTTTTGAAGAAATGAAATTCCTCATATTTATATTCACCTCTAATTTTCCAATTATATGGAGTGGTTGGACAAATATATATAATACTAAAGTTTGTGTAAAAAATCAATTGGTTTCACAGAAATATAATATTTATTTCAATTGCTTTAAAAAGATCAACATAAAAAATCACCTATTAAATGAATAGGTGATCTCATACAAAGGCTATTATATGCTTCATGATGAAAAAAATTACAACAAATCAAAAATTATTTGATTAGTGGGGCATATTACCCTGTATAGGAGCATGTTCATTTATTACCGCTTGCATATCTTGTTGAGATAGTTGAGGCACTTGGTAATACTGGTTCTTGTTTTGATATAAATAGATCTCATATGCCATTTCAATGACATTTGGAATGCTATCCGCAAAAATTCTTCTTAATACAGGATTGGATGCTTCTAAAGCAGTCAATGTAAAAGAAGAAGCAATTGATTTTAAATGTCCTAATATAAAACCCGAAATACACTCGTCATTTAATTCATTTACCGACTGAATTGGAGTTTTTGGACTAGAAGGCTTCGTGCCAAATATAGTTGTATTATTTTCTTCCATCAAATAAGTTTGTGTTTTTACCGCAGGATCTTTCCCTGATTTTAATGTATCTAAAATAGTATTATACATTTGAGTCATAAACGTTTTTTGACGTTGCATAATACCGGATAGTTCCTGATCTTGTACGTGTTGCTCGTATAATACAAAGTGTTCTAAGCCTCCTACCACTGCTCCTATCGCTTCGTGCGCTTCCATTAATTCATGCGCACCAAACTGTTGCTCCTGAGGCATATGTGTTGATGATTGTTGTTGTTGATTTTGCTGTTGGTTTTGATTAAACAAAAAAATTCCTCCTTCATTTTTCTTAATGTTATTTTTAACTGTTTAGATAAAAATATTCCTTAAATTAAAAAATAATTATGGAGAGGTGTATGTAGCTATTTAAAAAGTTTTATATGGTTATTTAAAATAGGACATGGGATATGATAAGATAGATCAAAGCAAAAATGAATGTTTACAGAAAGAGTTGATCACAATTGCGGGAATTAAAAGACACAAAAAACTGGATCGCAGGCATACAATGGTTCTTTTTTATTTTTGCAAATATCGTTATTATTCCAATCACAGTAGGAGAAGCATTTGGGATAAGTCAAGCGGAAATTGTCCCACTCTTACAATTATCGTTTATTGTTACAGGATTAGCGTGTTTAGGTCAGGCATTTCTAGGTCACCGTAGACCGATATTAGAAGGTCAGTCAGGCCTATGGTGGGGGATTTTTTTAACATTAGTAGCAACTACATCCGCCCAAGGGATGCCGATTGAAGTATTGGGAGGCAGCTTAGCACTAGGTGTAATCATATCAGGATTGATAACGATTTTGATTGGGATAACAGGAATAGGGCCAGTTGTGGCTAAATTATTTAACCCTGGAGTAATGGGCGTTTTTATGTTTTTACTTGGGTTAACATTAATTCAAATATTTTTAAAAGGTATGCTCGGTATTCCTTTTGGCGCAAGTGCCGATGCAGCCACCATTAATTTACCGATTTCTGGATTGGCAATTTTTATAGCAGTGTTAGTGATAGTAATAAGTATAAAGTCCCCAGCACGAATTAGAAGTTATGCATTACTTATCGGAATTATTTTAGGATGGATTCTTTATACAATTATCTTTGGAGCAGAACCAGCGACAAATGGACACGGGTCTGGTTTTAAACTGTTTCCATTCGGAGCGATAACATGGGATTTTGGTGTTGTTGTCACAGCTGTTTTAGCGGGATTATTGAATATATCAAACACATTCGGCTCTTTAAAAGGAACGGATGAAATGTTTCAAGCGACGACAACCAAAAAAGATTACCTGTCATCCTTTTCAATTACGGGATTAGCAACAATCGCAGCTGGATTTTTCGGACTTGTTCCGTACGCTCCCTTTGTTTCATCAATTGGATTTTTAAGACAGACAAATATTTTAGATCGACTGCCTTTTATCATTGGTAGCTTTCTATTTTTAATCATGGGAATTATTCAACCAATCGGTACATTTTTCTCGACATTGCCACTAAGTATTGGAAGTGCAGTATTATTTGTTGCGTATTTACAATTATTTAATTCTTCCATTGAATTTTTTAAAGGAGTATTTTTTAATACATTGAATGTTTATCGATCTGCAATCCCATTATTTGTTGGTGCGATTATTATGACACTTCCAGCGGGCTATTTTGAATCAATACCAGGTTTTATTCGACCGTTTATGAGTAATGGATTGTTAGTAGGTATTATTTTGGCATTAATCTTAGAGAATATGTTGAACTGGGATCGAGTTGGAGTGACCATGGAAGATCAAAAAAGAATAGCGAAATAATTAATGTTTAAAGCTTTAACAGCGCTTATAATGTCGAAAGAGACTATTAGAAACATTTAGAGAAGGGCAAGCTGATTGTAGGCATGTTAGAAAGGTTTAATTTCAAAGGCGAAATAAATGAATCTGTGAAAAGTAAAAAAACTTAATGAAAAAAATCGTATAATAAAAATAAAGATATAGAAGGATAAACGATCCGGTGATCGTACGTTTCATGTAATTTTTAGTAGTTTTTCATCAGGTGTGTGTTTATCTGCTAAAACATATGATTTACTAAAGAACAACGAATGTTAATAGTGCGTGTTCAAAACTCCCATGTCTAATTAGACACCGCAATGAATGAAAATGGGGGTGTGGCGTTTAATAATTAATTACTTTGTTTATTATAGATACTACAGAGCTTGGTGATCGTACATTTCTATGACGAACACTTCTACCAGAGGAAACAACATTTTCGATGATTAGTATTCCTCGCATTAAGGGATGCCCTGGCGGAGCGTCTAGTGGAAGAAAGTACCCATAATGTCCAGATTTCCATTTTGGTAGTTAATAAGCTCAAGACCAAAAAAGCGACCCTTTATTAAGAGTCGCTTTATACTAAGGTTTTTCTAAACTCCCTTAGCTATTCAGTTTTTATCATCGAATCCATGTTTACCTAAAGCTTCTAAACTCCTACCTCTGCTTTTCCACCACTTGCTTAATTTATAAAATGCTTTACTTTATTTTTTGGCAAATCCTCGATGCGTTTGTAAAAAATCTTTAAGTGGGGATCACTTTCAATGCGTATCGAGTGAACCTCTCCACCTAAATCGAAGACTTTGGTGAAGCTTCCCTTGACTTCCGATCACCTCAACAATACCCATAATTCACGACTCATACAACACACTATTCCCTTGCATACGCCTATATAACTGTTTTATCGAGCCTCTAATTCAGCCCCAAAAATAACCTCAAATACGTTCTTTTTAGTGATTAACTTGCAAACTTCAAATTTTCGTTTCGTTTAATTCAAGAAGAATTGGACAATGGTCGCTACCCATTATAGATGGCTCTGTAATAGACTTTTCAACGCTTTCAATGATTTTTTCGGAGACGATAAAATAATCAATCCGCCACCCAATATTACGTTCCCGCACTGTGCGCATATAAGACCACCATGTATATAACCCTTCCGTATCAGGTTGAAAGTACCGTAAAGAATCGACAAATCCTGCCTCAATTAAACGGGAAAGTTTTTCTCTTTCTTCTATTGTAAAACCAGAATTACCTTTATTTGCTTTTGCGTTTCTTATATCAATTGGTTTATGGGCAACATTTAAATCTCCGCATAATATGACTGGCTTTTGTTGTTCAAGCATCAAAATATGACAATATAAATCATCTTCCCATTCAAGTCGATGCGAAAGTCGGGCTAAATCGCGTTGAGCATTTGGAGAGTATACATTTACTAAAAAGAAGTCATCAAATTCTAAAGTAATGATTCTACCTTCGGGGTGTTCATCATATTCACCAAGCCCATACCGAACGGTAATAGGTGTATGTTTAGTGAAAACAGCTGTTCCTGAATATCCTTTTTTACTTGCATAATTCCAATACTGTTCATAGCCTTCTAAATTTAAATCTATTTGTCCTTGTTGTAATTTAATTTCTTGTACACAAAAAATATCTGCATTTGTTTCGTTAAAGTAATCCAAAAAACCTTTTTTTACACAAGCTCGAAGTCCATTAACATTCCATGAGATTAGTTTCATTTAAAAATTCCCCCTTACAATAGAATAAGTATAATACGATAGACAAAAACAAGATAATTTTTTTGCTTGAATGATAAAAATTATCTTGACAGTTCATCTGTATTACGCGTATAATACAGTCAGTGTATGAGTTAAATAATACACATGAATTGAATTGGATTGGGTTGGACGTTTTTAAAAATCTGGTGTATTAAGTGGATGATACAAATGTTTCGTAATTTAGTTAGAGTAGGGGTGGTGAAATGCGTTTAAAATTGGATAGTCGTGCCCCTGTTTATATACAGGTGATTCAATATTTTAAGGAACAAATCGCAAGCGGTTCGCTTGATATGGGTGAAGAAATTCCATCACGACGGGAATTAGCTAGTGAATTAAAGATTAATCCAAATACGGTACAAAGAGCGTATAAGGAAATGGAGGAAGCGGGTTTGATTTATACAGATGGAAATATGCCAAGTAAGATTACGAAGGATGAACATGTAATAAAGAATGTACGGGAAAGTTTACTTAATGAGGCGATACAAAATTTTATTACTTCTGTTCATACATTGAATATTCCACTAGAAGAACTTATTCCGCTTATAAAAAAGAATTACGAAAAGGGATTACAGGATAGGGGTGAATCACATGATAGAAGTAAAAGATATACATAAGTCTTTTGGAAGAAAAAAAGTGTTAAAAGGAGTTTCTTTTACCGCACAAAAAGGTGAAATAACTTGCCTCATCGGAGTCAATGGCGTTGGTAAAACAACTGTTATGAATGCAATCATGAATTTAACTCCAATGAATCGTGGGGAAATTTTAATCGATGGTGAGAAAATTAATAAACGAAGTTATGAAAAAATTACATTTATACCAGATACCATTACGATGCTTCCAACGATGCGAATTCAAGATGCATTTGAATTCATGAATGATTATTATAATTCTTGGAATCAAGAAAGAGCCGAGGAGTTACTGAATTTTTTCCGGTTACAGAAAAGTGATCGAATTGCAGAGTTATCGAAAGGTAATAAAGCTAAAGCTAATTTGCTTTTAGGACTGGCTTTGGATGTTGATTATGTATTAATGGATGAACCTTTTTCCGGTATTGATATTTTCAGTCGCGAACAAATTGCCAATGTATTTACCTCTCATTTAATTGAAGACCGTGGTGTTATAATCACTACTCATGAAATAACTGATATTGAGCATTTAATTGATAAAGTTGTGTTACTAGATAATGGTATTGTTGTAAAGGAATTTAATGCCGAGGAAGTTCGTGAGGAACAAGGTAAATCTATTGTAGATGTCATGAGGGAGGTTTTTCGAATATGAAAAATTTCTTTAAGTTATTAAATTTTGAATTGAATCGATTTATGAAATTGTTTATTATATTACTCGTAACAATTGCTGTCATTCAAATAATAGGTACGATCATTCTTGCTAGATCATATATGATGCAAGCGAATCAAGCAGTCCTTCAGGGAGGAATGTCGCAGCAAGAATTTATCGACATGTATTCCCCTTTTAGCATGATACATGTCATTTATTCTTTATGGTTTATGGGACCGATAGCAATAGGTGTTGCGGCATTAATGTTTTATGTATTTTTTATATGGTACCGTGATTGGTTTGCCAGAAATACATTTATTTACCGATTATTAATGCTTCCGACATCAAGAATGAATATATTTTTTTCAAAAGCAACAACTATAATGTTAACTGTACTAGCTATGGTCGCTTACCAAGTCATTTTGTTGAATATAGAGAAGACTATTGTTAAATGGTTAGTTCCGAAGGTGTATAGGCAAGATCTTAGAGTTGTCGATCTTACTGTAGGTTCAGAGTATTTATCAAAAGTGCTTCCGCAAGGTATTGTTGAGTTTTTAATTGCTTACGGATTAGGACTTGGGTTTATTGTAGTTATATTTACTGTAATTTTATTTGAGAGAAGTTATCGAATCAAAGGAATTATTTTTGGATTACTATATGCATTTATTGCCTTTGTCTTATTTGTATTACCGCTCTCTCTGCAATTATTTGGTTGTATCTATTTGTATCCAATGGAAACTTTAATTGTACAAATTGTCATGTGGATTATTATTGTTGGTGCTTCCTTAATATTAAGCAGATATTTATTGAAAAATAAAGTGACAGTGTAAGGAGGGAAGACATGAGAAAGTATTGGAAATCAATCTTTTTAATTACATTTATTGTTGTGGTGGTTGGCATTTTCTATATTAAGGCAGATACAGTTTCGAATAGTTTTGCTCAATTTAAATTTGAAAAGAAAGAAGGAAATGATGCGGCGGTCGAAGAACTGGTAGTTAATGGAGATATGCTTAACGGTATGTTTAGTTATGAGCCGTTTCGAATTGATAATCAAGGAACAACTTATTTGCGGGATGAATCATTTATTAAACGGTTGAGTGGAGTCTACCCGGATATGTATATTGAACGATTACAAAAGGAACATCGGAAATTCATGCGTGGGAAGGTTGAGGAGCCCAAAAGTTACTATGAAGATGAAAATGTTTTAGCATATGGGGCTACTCCTTATGAATTTTGGACGGCTGATAATTTTAAATTTGACATTGCCGTTTTAGACAAAAAGACAAATGATACAGTTTCATTTTCGTTACCAATACCAAACAGAGCTGATTATTGGTATGTGGAACCATATGGTGTCCTACTAGATGGTAAAGAATTATCTATCATTACTGTAAATGAAGCAACGAATAATGCTATGGTAGAAAGTGTATCTGCACAAGCACATATTTATACATTTGATATAGAGAAAGAGCAGCTTATAAACGAAGAAATAATTGGTTCATTAGATTATACAGATGATAGTGAAGGATATAGTGATTACAGTATCTTTAAAGATGGAGATTCTGTAATTATAGCTGGGCTTAATATAACACCAGTAGAATATGATGAAGAACTAGAATATGATGAAGAACCAGAATATTATGAAGAAGTTGGCGAGTTAACTAAATTATATATATATAATATTAAAAATAAGGATGTTGAGGAAATTTCGATTTCAGAAAAAGAAGATATTGGAATTCCGATTTCAAAAGATGGGGATCAACTTTATTTTGCAAATGTGAAAAATAATCAACTTTCCCTATCTACTTTAAATACCAAAACAAAAAAGGTTACTGATACGTTAGAAATAGATGATATCAAATCGTATATGTCAATAGATGAGATTCAGCAAGCTGAAGTGAAAAATGGCAAATGGTATTTCGTGCCGTCAACGCAAAATATTGAGGGTTTTACTCCGATTATAGTCGTAGATTTAAGCAGTTTATCGCTTGATTATATTGGCCAGATTGTCAACACGAAACCGCCTGAAAATAATGAAACGAGTGAAATATATTTCAATTTTCTTGAATTAAAATAATGATAAATCTGGTCAGCTAGAAATCAGTTGGCCAGATTATTATATATCCGGGTAATTTTATTCTGTAGTAATTCAGTTTGCACAAAACGAGCTTCTCTAATATATTCTTTTCCATTTACAAAAAGAAGTAGTACAGGAGCTGTAAAAACAGTAAAGCGTCCCGCAATTTCTGTAATTTTACTAGCATCTACTTTGTAAGCAGCTATTTTAGGAAAGCTAGCTAATATCCTTTCGATTTGGGGTTGTAATCCATGACAAACACTGCAATTTGGCATTGTTATGTACAGAAATGCTAATTGGTTGTTTGAAATTAAATTTTCTATATCTTCTAATGAAGTTAGTTCTTTAAACGTGTTCATAGGGACTCCTTATTTGATATATTATACTTAGCATACATATTTTTGATGTAAAATACTCGTGTTTTGTTTTACCTAAACAAAAAACTGCGCTGAAAGATGCGCAGTTTTTAAAATCTATGCTCGCACTGGTGTAATTGGGTCTAGGCAAGTAATTCCGCAGAAGCAGTTTAAGTCTACAGTGATGCACAGGCCAGTTTCGCGGAAGTTTTCGATTCTTCTACTTCCGAATTGATCGCAGAAAGAACCTTTTGGATGATGATCATGATGTCCAATCTCTTCTATTTGTTCTCCCTCATGTTTATGACTTCCGCCACCTCTTCTGCCGCTAACAGGTAATAAGAGTTCAAGTCTTACACAATTATTTGAACCTCTAACAAATCCTTTAACTTTAAAGACAGGTGATTCTAGGCATTCAAAATGACTACGTCTGGAACCATCTCTGTTTCTACTGACAAAACCAGAACCGACAAAAGGTTTACAGTTTTCTTTACAGAATAACATGATAGGGATTGTAGTATATCTAGAAGGTCTCTTCTCCCGGCAAGGGGATAGTAAATCTTCAATTGATTGCTCGCAGCTAGTTACACATCCTCTTGTTCCCTCTTCAGCAGCTTCAAGCTGTGCATTTACAATCCGTTTAACGATATCCCTAATACAGCCATCGCTTTCATAGCCAGTATTGTGACAACCCATTATAAAACAACTCCTTTATGATGTTTTTCTTATTACACTAATACTATATGTGGGTAGCCGTTTATAGGTTGTTTGATCGTCTATTTTTGGTAAAAATGAGTGAACTATCACGGAAATACAAGAAATTGTGCGGCTATCTTAGTGTAAATATCGCTACCATTTTTCTCGCATCAAATATAATGATACTATCTAGCCAAGTCTTGGAAAGATAATTCCCAACCCATGTTGAAAAGCCAGCTGATCACTGGCTTTTTTTATGTAAAGCGAGACGTTTCTCATATTAAGATAACATTTCCGGGCAAAGATTTGTCTGTTTTTAGATTTACCTTTTGTTTGAATCAATGAATAATTTAAACAAAATATTGAAATATGTGGCATAATGTGCTAAGTTTTATAACAACTGGATAAGTCTTAGATTCTTAAGAATGAACTCTTCAAGATAATATTAATATGTTGTCTACTCGAACTACTGTTAACGTAAGCTTTTACTTTTAACCGGTTCCCAATATAAATAATATAGTGAACAATGGGGGATAAAGGAATGACAGATACAATTTTAAATATAAATGAGTTGCACACGCATTTTTTTACAGATGATGGAGAAATACCAGCCGTCGATGGTGTTAGTTTACATATCAATAAAGGTGAAATTGTCGGCATTGTTGGAGAGTCTGGCTGTGGTAAAAGTGTTACTTCTTTATCAATTATGCAATTGGTACCTGATCCTCCTGGTAAGATTGTAAGCGGTGACATTGACTTTAAAGGAGAAAATTTAGTAAACGTAAACAACAAAAGAATGAAAAAAATCCGTGGGAAAGAAATAGCAATGATTTTTCAGGAACCGATGACTTCACTTAATCCGCTTTTCACTATCGGAAATCAATTAAGAGAGTCGATTCGAATTCATGAGAAAATAAATAAGCAAGATGCACATCAAAAATCTATTAATCTATTAAAATTAGTTGGTTTACCAAGGGCTGAAGAAGTAATAAATGAGTACCCACATCAATTGTCCGGAGGGATGAGACAACGGGTTATGATTGCGATGGCTATGGCCTGTGAACCCGAGTTGCTCATTGCGGATGAACCGACAACTGCCTTAGATGTTACGATTCAAGCGCAAATATTAGATTTAATGCGTAAGTTAAATGCAGATAAAAATACCGCAATCCTATTAATTACTCACGATCTCGGTGTTGTCGCAGAAATGTGTGACCGGGTTATCGTCATGTATGCCGGTCAAGTAGTTGAAGAAGGAACGGTAAGGGATGTGCTGAAAAATCCTGAACATCCTTATACAAAAGGCCTTATCCGATCATTACCACGGTTGGATGAAAAAAATCAAAAACTATATTCTATAAAAGGGACTGTTCCTAGACCGAAAATGGGGAGAACTGGGTGTCGTTTTGCCCCTAGATGTGAATTTGTATTCAGTAAATGTGTGAAAGAAAATCCGGAATTATATCCATTAGATAATAACCGCCTAAGTAGGTGTTTTTTACACGAAGAGCTAAAAGGAGAGAAAACTAAAAATGGCCAAGCCACTATTGGAAGTTAGCGGGTTAAAAAAACACTTCGATATTAAAGGCGGAGTATTGGGAAGAACAATAGGAAAAGTAAAAGCAGTAAATGATATTTCTTTTACCGTCATGGAAGGTGAAATACTAGGAATTGTCGGCGAATCTGGCTGCGGAAAGTCAACCACTGGAAAAGCAATTTTACGTCTAATAGAACCGACGGAAGGTACGGTTAAGTTTGAAGATCATGATATTACGAAATTAAGTGATGAGGAAATGCGTAAATTAAGGCGGGATATGCAAATGATCTTCCAAGATCCTTACGCATCGCTTAATCCAAGGCATACAGTAGAGAAAATTATTTCAGAACCTTTATTAGTACACGGATTAAAGTCTGATGAAAAGCGTAAAGAAAGAGTCCATGAATTGTTAGAAGTTGTAGGGCTTAGTTCGTATCATGCCTACCGTTATCCACATCAATTTAGTGGTGGACAAAGACAGCGAATAGGAATTGCAAGAGCTTTGGCAAATAATCCGAAACTTATTATCTGTGATGAGCCTGTATCGGCATTGGATGTTTCTGTTCAGTCTCAAATATTAAATTTAATGAATGAACTTCGAGATAATTTTAATTTAACCTACATATTTATTGCCCATGACCTAAGTGTGGTTAAGCATATAAGTGATAGAGTTGGTGTTATGTACCTCGGAAATTTGGTGGAATTAACTGATAAAGAAAAGCTTTATGAAGATCCGAAACACCCATATACACAGGCATTATTGTCTGCAGTACCCTCACTTGATCCTGACATTAAAAAAGAGAGGATCATTCTTGAAGGAGATGTACCTAATCCGGCAAATCCACCAAAAGGCTGTGTATTCCATACACGATGTCCGAAAGCAATGGATATTTGTAAAATAGAAAAACCGGTTTTTGCTGAAGTGGAAGATCATCATTTTGTAGCTTGTCATTTATATGACTGAGCAAGGAATGATTTATCTTATATAGCAAATGCCAATTAGGAAAAGGCATTTGCAAAAATCTAAAAAGGGGGAAAATCAATGAAATTGAGAGGCTCATTTTTGTTGATGCTCTTGGTCTCACTCGTTCTTATTTTAGGAGCATGCGGTGGCGGAGGAGATGAAGAGTCGGATGCTGATTCGTCAGAAGGTTCTGATGAAAGTAGCGAGGGAGCAGCGGATAGTGAAGGGGAAAAGACATTAATATTTGCAAGAGGTGGGGACTCCGAAAGTTTAGACCCTGGCAGTACTTCTGATGGAGAGTCTTCTAGGGTAACTCAGCAAGTTTTAGAAACGTTACTTACGTTTGAAGCAGAATCGTTTGAATTAGAGCCAGGGCTTGCCCATGATTGGGAAGTTTCTGATGATGGACTGACCTATACCTTCTATCTAGAAGAAGGAGTCAAATTCCATGATGGAACAGATTTTAATGCGGAAGCTGTTAAAATCAACTTTGACCGTTTTGCAGATCCGGAACATGAATATGCGTTTGCCGATCATGAATACGTATACTTTATGTATGGTACAATGTTTGGTGGGCATAAAGGTGATGAAGGCCATGTAGTAGACGATGTAAAAGTAGTTGACGATTACACGGTGGAGTTTCATCTTAATAAACCTTTAGGGTTCTTCTTGCAGAATATGGGTATGTCTTACTTTGCAATTACATCTCCGGCCGCATTAGAAGAATATGGACCGGAAATTAATGAAAATCCAGTGGGAACTGGACCATTTAAATTTGTTAGTTGGACAAAAAATGATTCTATCGTATTAGAAAAGAATGAAGACTACTGGAAGGAAGGATTACCAAAGTTAGATAAAGTTATTTTTGAAGTAATACCTGATAATGCTGCAAGATTAATTGCATTAAGATCAGGTGATATTGACATTATGGATGGGTTAAATCCAGATGACGCGGCAGGGGTTGAATCAGACGATGATTTAATTTTATATAGTCGCGCTGAAAACAACTTTGGATATGTAGGATTCAACGTGCAAAAAGAGCCGTTAGATAATGAATTATTAAGACAGGCTATTAGCCATGCAATTGATCGTGAAGCGATTGTTGAGGCACTATATGCAGGCTACGGTACAGTTGCAAAAAATCCATTACCACCAAGCTATTTAGGGTATAACGATGACGTAGAAGGTTATCAGTATGATGTTGACAAGGCGAAAGAGTTATTATCTGAGGCAGGATATGCAGACGGATTAGAAATTGACTTATGGACAATGCCTGTTGCAAGACCGTATATGCCAGATCCTGAAACGACAGCAGAAATTATTCAAAACAACCTTGCAGAAATTGGTGTTACGGTTAATATAGTTCGTGAAGAATGGGCTCCATACTTAGAAAAGACGATGAATGGAGAACATCAAATTTATATGCTAGGTTGGTCAGGTACAAATGGTGACCCAGACTATTTTATTAGTAGTCTATTGCATGGTGATTTGATTGGAGATAGTAACCGTGAATATTATCAAAACGAAGAAGTTGACAAACTTTTAAATGATGCAAAAGTAGAAATCGATCAAGATAAACGTGCTGAAATGTACAAAGAGGCCCAAGCTATTATTGCTGAAGATGTGCCGATGGTTCCATTAGTACATTCTACTCCGGTTATGGCATCATCAAATAAGGTGAAAAATTACGTCCCACATCCATCTACTAGTGAATCATTAGAAGAAGTAGACATAGAGTAAAAAATTAGGGTAGTAGCAAATTCTACTACCCTAACTCTTTATGAAACTATTTTCTAGAAAAGAGTATTTAACACAAAACCATAAACTGTGACGTAAAAGTCTATATGATCAACTCCGAATCTCAGGAAAAGGCATATATTGCGAAACGACTC